>NZ_JAQMYQ010000016.1:0-102469 GCF_028369275.1 Mitsuaria sp. RG | reverse complement strand
TCAGGAGACAATATTCTTCATTGACAGGTGCCGCGCATACCAAGGCCGTTGCGGCACCTTGCGCAACAGGTTTTCGATCTTGTCGTCGGCGCCGAAGGTGATGCGCAAGGCCAGCTTCATGGTCTCCACATCCATCTCCACCGACTTGCCCAGGCGCATGCCTGGCTGCGTGCTGCAACCATGGGTATCCGGGCCCAGCCACGGATCGTCGACCTCCACCCAGCGCCCCGGGGCGAACCACGGCACGCCATTGACTTCCAGACGTCGCACCTGACCGGGGTGGTGGCGCTCATGGGCGCGGAACCAGTCGTCGATGCGGTCGTCGATCCAACCATGGAAGCCCCAGAACACTGGGTGCACATGGGATGAGAACGGATCACCGAGGAAGTCGTTCTCAGGCTCGAACCAGCGCGCGGCGAAATCCGCCTGGTCGCGGGCGAACGGTACCGGTGCGCCATTGTTGGGGTCGCGCGGCACCGATGCCCAGCACATGTGCAGCCAGTCGTGCAGGTTCATCTCCAGTTCCGAGCCAAAGGCGCCCAGGGTCAGTTTCGACAGGTACACCGGGTCCTGGTACTGCGACTCCCATACCTGGAAATTGCTGCAATAGGTTTCTCCTGCCTTGATCGCCCCGACCCACTGCCCATAGGCGTCATCGCCCGGGGCCTGCCAGCCTGGCGGCACGCAGCAGCCGTCGTGGTTATCGAAGTAGCGGGCGAAACCTGCCCGATCGAACTCGACGCTCGGCTGCGGCAGCGGGAAGCGCTGCCAGGAAGGCAGGTCCTGCAAGGTGCGCGCATACATCAGCATGTGCCGGTGCATGAACAGGAAATCGATACCGGAGCCATTGCGGTGCTTGCGCGGGCCACGGGCGTCGCGCTCACGGTCCCGTGGCCCCGGCTGCCAGCCCAGTCCACGCAGGGCATCCTGCTTTTTCTCCGGCAGTTTGTGCCACTTGTCGCGGGTGGCGTGCCAGAGCTGGTGGAACAGGCGATGTTCAGCGCCGATCACCCACTCGCGCATTTCGGGGGTATACGGCAGACGCTCGCGGGCCTCGGGGAACAGACGCTTGACCGCGACAAAACGGCTATCGGGCAGCGGCAGGGTCAGTGGTCGATCCAGGCGCTGCACGCGGCCGCTCAACGTGCCGCTGCCGGCGTTGGCGAACTCGGCCCAGACCTCGTCGAGGCTGGCCACGCACTCATAACCCGGCCCGCCGTGCTGGTTGACCAGGCGCCAACGCACCTCGGCGCTGCTGGCACCGACCAGGTCACCGAGCACACGGTAGGCAGGCTCCGCGACGCCACGCAGCCCCTCGCCGGTATCGACATATCCGCGCAGGCCACGGCCCTTGGTGGCAACGTCGAGGAACATCTCGACCCCCTGCACGGGCAGGCCGTCCAGGCCACGCTCGGCACCGTCGAAGCGAATCTCCCAAACGCCGCGCAGCTGGTCCGCCAGGACCTGCCCGGCATAGTCGGCCAGCTCCACGCTGGCTTCGCCGGGCGTGACGATATCGTCTTCAGGGTCGTGGGTCAGTTGCTTGTGCGCGTAATAGGCCGCCGTGCCTGTGGCGCCCGCCACAGCCAGGCCAGCGATGAATCCTCGTCGGGAAATTGTCATTGCGCCTCAATCCGTCTTCGCGTGCCGCGACTTCTATCCAAGCTAGGACGTAGGCGGACCGGGGAAATTTAGCCTTCTAATTAACCAACCGGCGCGCTCGTCTGTTGGGTATCTCCCGCTGACAGAGGCATAGCCATGACCTCCCTGCTCGATCGCCTGACCCAACCGGTCAAGGCCACGCCCTACCGGGTCTTCGACCTCGACCTCAAGGCCATCGAACCCTTGAGTCCTTCGCTGAGCCGCTTCATCTTCACCGGCGAGGACGTGGCGCAGATGACCACCCTGGCCCCCGACCAACGCGTCAAGCTGCTATTCCCGACGCCCGCCGGAGCGCCGCCGAGCCTGCCCAAGCACGAGCAATGGCAACAGGCCCGGCGCGAGCTGGCAGCGCAGGACATGCCACCCATGCGCACCTACACCATTCGCGCCCTGCGCCGCGATGCCCTCGAGGTGGATGTGGACTTCGTCCTGCACGGCGTCAATGGCCCGGCCTCGGCCTGGGCCACCCACGCCCGCCCGGGTGACCGCCTGCAGATGGTCGCCCCCAACCTTGCCTATAGCGATGACCCCGGCGGCTACGAGTGGAAACCACCGCACAGTGCCCGGCGCATCCTGCTGATCGGTGATGAAACCGCCCTGCCGGCCATCGCCGGCATCCTCGAGCAGTTGGCCGCGAGCGCGCCGGAACTGCTGGTGGAGGCATTCATCGAAGTGCCGCTGGAGGCCGACTGCCTCGACCTGCGCCACAGCCCGGCCACCCGCCTGCACTGGCTGCCGCGCGACCTGCTGCGCAGCGAGCACGGCCAGGGCATGCAGCACGCCGTGCGCGAGCTGGCCAGCCTGCCGGCGGTGCGCGGTGCGTCGACGGTCGAGCTGGAGGACGTGGATATAGACGAGCGTATCCTGTGGGAACAGGCCAGCGGCGAGCATGGCGACTTCCATGCCTGGATCGCCGGGGAATCGGGGACCGTCATGGATATCCGCCGGCATCTGATCAAGGAACGCGGATTGCCGAGGGAAAGCCTGACGCTGATGGGCTACTGGCGTGCCGGACGCACCTTCGACTAGTACCTGCGTCCTGTAGGAGCGGCCTTGCGCCGCGAAAGGGCCGCGAAGCGGCCCCAGGATTTCAGCGTTAATGCAAAGATCGTCGGGGCCGCTCCTACACAGGGTTTGCGTCCGGCCTTGGAGTCTCAGCCAGCCGACACCGCCGCCGCGACGGCCTCGGCAAACCTTGCAGCCACTTCATCAACCTGCTCGGCGCTGATGATCAGCGGCGGCAGGAAGCGCACCACCGCTCCGTGACGACCGCCCAGCTCGAGGATCAGGCCACGACGCAGGCATTCACGCTGCACCTTCGGCGCCAGCTTGCGGCAGGCCGGCGGATGGCCCTGGACGTCGTGCTTGCCCGCCGGATCCACCAGCTCCACCCCCAGCATCAGGCCACGGCCACGGATGTCGCCGAGCTGCGGATAGTCCTGCTGCAACCGCTGAAGGTGCCCGCGCAGGCGCTGGCCCATGGCTTCGGCGTGCTCGCACAGGCGGTGCTCCACCAGGTACTTCATCACCGCGGAGCCTGCGGCCATGGCCATCTGGTTGCCACGGAAGGTGCCGGCATGGGCGCCCGGCGACCATTGGTCGAGCCAGTCGCGGTAGACCATCACCGCCAGTGGCAGGCTGCCGCCGATGGCCTTGGACAGGGTGACCACGTCGGGCACGATACCGGCGTGCTCGAAGGCGAACATCTTGCCGGTGCGGGCGAAGCCGCTCTGGATCTCGTCGACGATCAGCGCCACCCCGGCCTGCTCGGTGATCCGACGCAGCCCGCGCAGCCATTCGATATCGGCGGGAATCACGCCGCCTTCGCCCTGCACCACCTCGACGATCACCGCCGCCGGCAGCGCCACGCCGGCCTCCGGATCGCACAGCAGGTTTTCCAGGTAGTGCAGGTTGGCGCGCACGCCCGCCTCGCCGCCAAGGCCGAACGGGCAGCGGTAGTCATAGGGATACGGCAGGAACTGCACGCCATTGTTCAACAGTGCGCCGAGCGGTTTTTTCGGTCCCAGGCTGCCCATCAGGCTCAGCGCGCCCTGGGTCATGCCATGGTAGGCCCCCTGGAACGCCAGCACGGTGCTGCGCCCGGTGACCGTGCGCACCAGCTTGAGCGCCGCCTCGACCGCGTCGGTACCGGTCGGGCCGCAGAACTGGATCTTCGCCTCCCGGCGCAGGCCCTCGGGCAGCAGGGCGAACAGGTCCTGGACAAACTGGTCCTTGACCGGCGTGGTCAGGTCCAGGGTGTGCAGCGGCAGCTCGTCGACCAGCACGCGCTGGATCGCGTCGATCACCACCGGATGGTTGTGACCCAGGGCCAGGGTGCCGGCGCCTGCCAGGCAATCGATGAACTGGCGGCCCTCGACGTCCTCGACGTACAGGCCACGGGCGCGCTTGAGCGCCAGGGGGATGCGCCGCGGGTAGCTGCGGGCATTGGATTCCTGCTGTTGCTGGCGCAGCAGCAAGGGCGAATCCTCGAATTCGTAAAGGGGGCGCGGCGCAGTGGCCGGCAGCACCTGGGCAAGGCTGGAAGCGGTCGACATCGGAAAAACCCTCGCAAGCAAGCGAATGTGCCCGCCACGCGCCCTGTAACCGGATGTGTGTCGGGTTCTTATCGTTTGAAAAACGCTTCAGCGAGGTGCGGATTTAGCGGTTGCCGTGGGATTTGTTGTGAATGTACGACCTGCATCGCGGGGCAAGCCCGCTCCCACAGACTCATGCGCCAAGCTGCGTGGGAGCGGGCTTGCCCCGCGATGGGTACAACGCCGAACTCAACTCCCCGAACGTGCCGGCACCTGCAGGCTCACCCGCAAGCCATCGGCCCGGCTGTCGAATCGCAGGCTGCCAGCGCAGCGCTGGACGATGGCCTGGACGATCGCCAACCCCAGGCCGCAACCACCGCTCTGGCCGTTGCGCCAGAAACGTTCGGTCAGGTGCTCGAGATCTTCCTGGGCAATCCCCGGCCCATGATCGCGCACCAGGAAGTCCACCTGCCCGTCCTGCGCCTGTACCTCCAGCTCCACGGCGGCATCGCCACCATGGCGCAGGGCGTTGTCCAGCAGGTTGCGCAGCGCCGCCACCGCCAGCGGCGCCGGCATGCTCAGGTAGACCTTGGCCGCGGCCTCGGGCAAACGCAGGTGGATGCGCCGGTTGTCACCGCCGCCGGCGTCCTCGATGGCCTGCCGGGCGACCTGCTCGGCACTGCACTGCACGCCATCGTCGAACGACAGGCTGCCCTCGACCCGCGCCAGCATCAGCAACTGCTCCAGGGTGCGGTGCATGCGGTCGGTGCCCTGCTCGGCATGCTCGAGCGCTTGTTCGCGCACGGCGCCATCGGTCATCCGCGCCACTTGCAGGTGGGTCTTGATGGCCGTCAACGGGCTGCGCAGTTCGTGGGCAGCGTCGTCGGTCAGGCGGCGTTCGCGCTCGATGGTCTGGGCGATACGCAGGAACAGCTGGTTCTGGGTGTCGAGCAGCGGTTGCAGCTCGCTGGGCAAGCCGGCCACCTGCAAGGGCTCGACGCTGTCGGCGCGACGCCTGCGCAAGGCGTCACGCATGCGATTGAGTGGTTCCAGCCCCTTGCCCAGACCGATCCACAACAGCCCGAGGCTGCCCAGCAAGGCCATCAGCACCGGCGCCGAGGCCGCCAGCAGAATCGACTGATTGAGCGCCTCGCGTTCCTGGTGACGGTCAGCGGTGGTGATGCGCACATCGCCATGGTTGTAGGTGAAGGTACGCCAGGAAGCGCCGTCGATGGTCTGGTCTCGGAAGCCGCTGCGCTCGTCGTCCATGGTGCCATCGTGCTTGTGGTTGCTGGCGAGGATCTCGCCACGCAGCGAGCTGACCTGACAGGCCATGCCGTCCGGCACGCTGAACTGGTCGGCGGAAAAGTGCGCGTCCTGGCCCTTGGCGGTCAACGGTTGCGGCAACTGGTCGATCAGCCCCGCGACCATGCGCGCCGACGCCACCAGGCGCTGGTCGAGGGAAAACATCATCTGCTGGCGCAGGTCGCGCAGCATCCAGGCAGCCGCCAGCGCCCAGATGACGATGAACACACTGCCGAGGATCAGTGAAAGGCGAACCCGCAGGCTCATGACGCGCGCTCCTCCGGTGCCTGGGCCGGCCCCAGGCGGTAGCCAAGGCCGCGTACGGTCTCGACGATGCTGTTGCCCAGTTTGCGCCGCAGGTGGTGGATATGCACGTTCAACGCATTGCTTTCGACCTCGTCGCTGAAACCGTAGACGCAGTCCTTGAGCTGCTCGCTGGACAGCACACGCCCCGGGTTCTGCAGCAAGGCCTGAAGCAACGCCTGCTCACGGCGCGACAGGTCCACCGCCTGGCCGGCCAGGGTCGCCGCGCAACTGCTGGGGTCGTAGCGCAGCGGGCCGTGCTCGATGACGTTCACCGCCCGCCCGGCCACACGGCGCAGCAGGGTGTGCAGGCGGGCGGCCAGTTCGCGCAGGTCGAAGGGCTTGAGCAGGTAGTCGTCGGCGCCGGCCTGCAGGCCGTCGACCCGGTCGGTGACCGCGTCGCGGGCAGTGAGCACCAGCACCGGCAGGGTCTCGCCCTGCTGGCGCAGGCGGCGCAGCAGTTTGAGGCCGTCCTCGTCGGGCAGGCCCAGGTCGAGGATCATCACGTCGAACTTCGCGGTCCCGAGCATCTGCCGGGCCTGCGAGGCGCTGGCCACCCGGTCCACGGTCAGGCCCTGGGCCGAAAGGCCGGCGCAGATGCCGCTGGCGATCAGGTCGTCGTCCTCGCAGAGCAGAACGTGCATAAGGGATCTCCTGGGTGGGGAAGCTGGCATTGCACAGGGTGGCGATTAAGGGGGGATTATGAACGGGTTTGGAGATGTTCGTCGGGCTGATAGCATCGAGGCGAACAGGGGCCAGACGCAGCCCTTGCTACGCCTGTGAGACCGAGCGCCGCGCGGGCGGCGCTCGGTCTCACAGGCACTACAACGCTCATGGCGAACACCTTTAAAGGCCTGGTCCTAAGACCAACTTAACCTTCAGTTAATAAGCCAAGGCCAGCATGGCCCTCTTCAAAGCTCTGCCAAGGCGTCGACATGCGTGTTCTCCTGCTCTTCCTGACATTCCTGCTCGCCGGCCCTCTCCAGGCCAACCCCTTTGCGGTAAAGCCGGACTTCCTGCCGGTCAACGAGGCCTTCGTCCTGACCCACGACCGCCTGGAAAACGGCCAGATGCGCCTGCATTTCCAGATCAAGGACGGTTACTACCTCTACCAGAAGCGCCTGAAGTTCGACGGCCTGCCTCCCGAGCAGCACCCGTCGCTGCCCCAGGCCGAAAACCACCACGACGAATTCTTCGGCGACAGCGCGGTCTACCGCACCGAGCTTGAGCTATTGCTCCCGGCCAACGCCAGCGGTGAGCTGCGCCTGGGCTGGCAAGGCTGCGCCGACGCCGGCCTGTGCTACCCGCCGCAGACCACGCCAATCGCCCTGGGCGGCAGCGCTGCGCCACCCGCCGCTGCCGACCAGGCCAGCGACCAGGCCCTGGCCGGTACCCTGCAACAGGACAGCTTGGCCTGGAGCCTGCTGGCATTCTTCGGCCTGGGCCTGCTGCTGGCCTTCACCCCGTGCTCGCTGCCGATGCTGCCGATCCTCGCCGGATTGGTCATGGGCAATGGCGCCAGTGCCCGGCGCGGCTGGTGGCTGGCCGGCGTCTATGTGCTGAGCATGGCACTGGTCTACGCCGCCCTCGGCGTGATCGCCGCGCTGCTGGGGGCAAGCCTGCAGGCCTGGCTGCAACAGCCCTGGCTGCTGGGCAGCCTGGCCGGCCTGTTCGTGCTCCTGGCCCTGCCGATGTTCGGCGCCTTCGAACTGCAATTGCCGGCCGCCCTGCGCGACCGCCTGGACCGCGCCGGGCAAGGCACCCGTGGCGGCAACCTGTACGGTGCGGCACTGCTGGGCGCCCTGTCGGGCCTGCTGCTGGGCCCGTGCATGACCGCGCCGCTGGCCGGCGCCCTGCTGTTCATCGCCCAGAGCGGTGACGTGGTGCAAGGCGCGCTGGTGCTGTTCACCCTCGGGCTGGGCATGGGCGTGCCCCTGCTGTTGCTGGTGACCCTGGGCAACCGCTACCTGCCACGCCCGGGTGCCTGGATGAACCTGGTCAAGGGCTTGTTCGGCTTCGTGTTCCTGGCCATGGCCCTGTACACGGTGCGTGGCCTGCTGGCGCAAACCCTGGTGCTGGCCCTGGCCGGCGCCTGGCTGATCGCCCTGGGCTGGGCCGCCTGGCCGGCCCTGCAGCGCCTGCCCGCCTTGCGCGCCATTCCCCTGCTCGGTGCCCTGTGGGGTGGCCTGCTGCTGGTGGGCGCCGCGGCCGGGGGCAACGACCTGTGGCAACCCCTGCAGCCCTTCGCCGGCAAGGGCACTGCGGCAGCCCCGGCCAACGCCCACGACACCTTCGTCACCGTGAGCGCGCCGGCCGACCTGCAACGTGAACTCGACGCTGCCAAGGCCCGAGGCCAGTGGGTGCTGGTGGACTACTATGCCGACTGGTGCGTGTCGTGCAAGGTCATGGAAAAGCAGGTGTTCGGCCGTGGCGATGTCCAGGCCAGCCTGGCCGGCGTGCACCTGCTGCGCCTGGATGTGACCGCCGACTCCCCAGCCAGCCGCGAGCTGCTGCAGCACTATCAGGTGCCAGGCCCGCCCAGCCTGATCTGGATCGGCCCGGAAGGCGACGAGCGCCGCGCCCGCCGCATCACCGGCGAGATCGATGCCGCCGGCTTCCTGCAACACTGGGCCCAGACCAGGAGCCAAGGCTGATGCTGACCGTCACCCTCGGGCCGCTGACCATGGCCCTGAACCACCTGCTGCTGCTCGCGGCGCTGGGCATCGCCAGCCTGGTCGGCTGGCGAGTGGCCAGGCGCGGCGGCGAGAACCCGGAGTCGGCGCTGTTCAACCTGTTCTTGCTGGGATTGCTGTTCGCCCGCCTGGGCTTCGTCCTGGCCTACTGGCCGATGTACCGCGACGACCCGCTGCAGGTCATCGACATCCGCGACGGCGGCTTCCTGCTCTGGGGCGGCCTGCTGGGCCTCGTCCTCGGCACCCTGTGGCAGGGCTGGCGGCGACCCGGTCTGCGCCGCCCCCTGGGCTGGGCGTTGTTCAGCGGCGCGCTGTTCTGGGGCCTCGGCAGCCTGGCCAGCCACCTGTACAGCAAGGGCACCGAGCTGCCGGACATGAGCCTGCGCGACAACCGTGGCCAGGCGGTGGCCCTGCACAGCTACCGCGGACGGCCGCTGGTGATCAACATCTGGGCCACCTGGTGCCCGCCCTGCCGCCGCGAGATGCCGGTGCTGCAACAGGCCGAGGACGACTACCCCCACGTGACCTTCCTGTTCGTCAACCAGGGAGAAACCCCGGAGAACGTCAGCACATTCATGGCCACCACCGGCCTGACCCTGTCCCACGTGCTGTTCGACGGCACCGGCGAGCTGGCCCGCAAGGTCGGCTCCATGGCCCTGCCCACCACCCTGTTCTACAACGCCGAAGGGCGGCTGGTCGGCAGCCACCTGGGCGAACTGTCGCGCGCCAGCCTGCGCCACGCCCTGGAACCCTTCGAACGCGCCGATGCGCCCGCCCCACAAGGAAACTGACATGCGACTGAATGCACTGCTGCCCCTGACCCTCACCCTGCTCGCTGCGCCCCCGCTGCACGCCGAAGAGCTACCCAAGGCGATCCAGCAACTGCAGGCCAAGGGCGCCGTGATCAAGGGCAGCTTCGACGCTCCCAACGGCCTGCGTGGCTACGCCGCCGAGTACCACAACAACGGCATCGCCCTGTACCTGACGCCCGACGGCAAGCACGTGCTGGTGGGCAGCCTGTTCGACGAACAAGGCAAGGACCTCAGCGCCGAGCCGCTGGAAAAGCTGGTGTACGCACCGATGAGCAAGGCGGTCTGGGCGAAGATGGAAAACACTGCCTGGATCCAGGACGGCAAGGTGGACGCGCCACGCACTGTCTACCTGTTCAGCGACCCAAACTGCCCCTATTGCAACATGTTCTGGCAGCAGGCCCGGCCCTGGGTCGAGTCGGGCAAGGTCCAGCTGCGTCACATCATGGTCGGCATCATCCGCGAGGACAGCCCGGGCAAGTCCGCCGCGCTGCTCGCCGCCAAGGACCCGGCCAAGGCCTTGCAGGAACATGAGAAGGCCGGCAAGGCCAGCACGCTCAAGGCACTGGACAAGGTGCCGGAGGCGGTTCAGAAGAAGCTCGAGGCGAATCTGGCCCTGATGGAAGAACTGGGCCTGGCCGCCACCCCGGCGATCTTCTATCAGGATGAGCAGGGGCAGTTGCAGAGCCAGCAAGGGGCGCCGCGGCCGGAGATGCTGGGGAGGATACTCGGCAAGCGTTAAACCGCAGTCTATCTGAAGGTGCAACGATAGCCTCTGGCGAATACCCCGACATGGCTGTCGTAACCAACCAGCAGATAGCGCTTCAAGCCCAGCGATCCTGACGGGTCGCAGAGCGCTTTGCGTTCGCTTGGGCACTGTACGCAAAGTCATGTCGTAGACACCGCCGCCAGCAAGCCCGCATGACCATTGCAGCAGAGCTTTCCGCCAGCTTGCAGTAGCGTGTATCCAGGCGGCGGTTCTCCTTCAGCCAACCAAACAGTCGTGGACAAGGAGTTACGGTCGCCAGGCCGGAGCCGTCCTTTTCAGGCTCATTGATACGCCCGCTTCACCCTCGACCTTGATCGTGCCTCAATCCATCAAGGTCTCGGAAAACATAGTGTGTATACGCCGGCAGAAATCTGATTCATCGACACTGTCCGGCAACACCAATACATAGTAAAAAATTCGATTGAAGCGCAAATTGATATCGTACGGTTCGAAATCCGAATCACCTTCAAACTCGAATAGCGTAGCGATCCCGTTCAACGCTGCTGGCTTTGCCTCAACGCCAAAGCACCCCTCGCCCGTCGCCCCCAGATTGTAACCTTGCTCAAGGTGGGCCTTCAGCATCCCCTCATCTTTATAGAAAAGAATAAACTCCTCTCCCCGAATGCACTCCTGCTGTGACTGAAACCCCAGACGTGCTGCTTTTTCCATCAATGCCGCGAGCCCCAGTTCCAGCGACGTATCGGTATAGAAGCCATACATGACACCCGACCAATCTGCCATCCCACTGTCTCCTATAGCTTGCATCCGGAAGCGCCGTGACTGACATCAGCACGAAGTCTTCTATTAGCGTCCCGGAGCTGAATATCTTCTTGTATGTAGAGCCTTAGATAAGCATTCTGCCGATCCACTTTTTTAACTTTCCCGCTATCAACTTCAAATGAAACAAAATGGGTACTTTTCTCTTTGGTCAGCCCCATTTTACCTCTTACATTGGTGCTCTCCATTTCTTCTGGCGTTAGTGTCGTCACGTAGACACCTTTGGGCTTGCCTTGAATAGCACCTCGCCCCCTGGCGCCGGGGTCACTTTGATTAATCACGCCTGTCCCCATGATTCCCTTATAACCTTCCTTGCTCGTGTAATGATAAACACGCACCACCTCCAAGCCTAACGGATCGATCCATGACAGAGGATTAGGCGCATATTGATAGAGGTTGATCCCGCCCCTCAAGCCTATCGGGTCTTGCTGGGTAAATCGCCCGATATCCGGGTCATAAAATCTGAATGTGTTGTAGTGCAGCCCAGTTTCCCGATCCAGGTACTGCCCCTGAAAACGCACATTCTGCCGACTGACCTGCTCCGGCGCATGCCATTCCTCGCAGTTGTTGCCCCATACCTGGTGCTGCCCCTGCCAGGCAGTTATCCCGTGTTCGTCGGTCAGTTGCTCTACCAGGCCGACCAGATTCGTATGAAAGTGGAAAACCTGCTCATGCCCAGGCACCCCATCTACCCTGGCCAGCGGCTCATGGCCCGCCGCGTCTGCGTACAGATAAAGACTCGGTTTGCCGTCCTGAACTTCTCGCAACAGACGCAGGCCTTGCCACTGAAACTCGGTTCGACTGACCGGCGCGTCCAGGTCGTCACGGTAGACTCGTTTGTCGATGCGCCTGCCCAAGGGGTCGTAAGCAAACTCGATCCGTTCGCGAAGCGGCCCACGCCGCTGACGGATACAGACCAGCCGATGCTCTGCATCGTATTCAAAGCGCTGGAGCAGACGATTGCCGGAGCGCTTCTCCTCGAGCCGACCAAAGCGGTCGTAGCGATAGCGTCTATCTTGGAACACCTTGACCCGGTTGTGCCGTACCCGACCGTTGACCTGATATCCCTCCAGCAGGTTGCCGGCAAGGTCGTAGCCAAAGTGCTCGACCATCGGCTGTTGCTGAGGCAACTGGCGTGACGCGCCATGGATTCGCTCGGTGGGCCCGTAGTCATAACCAATGCGCCCCTGGTAGCTGCCACGCCCACCGGCACCGGCCTGGAAACGACCGACCAGATGCTCAAGCTCCACCCCCAGCCCGCTACCAGCGCGCTGGGTCTGGGTCAGTACCTCGCCGACAAGGTTGTCCGCCGCATCGTACTCATAGTCCTTCTGCAGCAAGGGCATGCGGGTGCGCTCGCCATCCTGATATTCCACAGCCTTGCGCAGCAGGCGCCGCGTACTGTCATAACGGGTTCTGGTAAGCAATGCACCCTGGCTGCGCAAGACCTCGTCGTGTAACGCATCGCGCTCGAAGTCGCTGATCACCCGCCCGTCGAGATTGATCTGGTGCAGATGTCCGCTGCCATAGCACAGGTAGTTGATCCGGCGGGAGTCAGGCAGCGTCAAGGTCTGCAGGTTACCGAGGGGATCATAGGTGTAACCGAGTTGCCCTGGACCCTGGCTTTCGCTCAGCAATCGCCCCATGGCGTCGTAGGTGAAGTCCAACTGCTGGACCTGCCCACTACGGTGAGTGAAATGGATCGCCAGCAGATTGTCAGCAGCATCGTAGCGGTAGGTCGTCTCGCCATCGTCGGTCCGCTTGCACAGCAGACGACCGACCGCATCGTGTTCATGGTGGTGAACCTGTGCAAACACTTCGGGCTCATCCGGGCTGCCCGGCAACACGGGCTCCGCTTCGCGGCATGGATGCACGGTGCGTTGGGTGATCGCATCCAGGGCATCATAAAGCAGACTGAAACCGCCACCATCGAGGTTACGCTGACCAACCAACCGGTCTAGCGCATCCCACTGGAAGCGATAGTGCTCGCCATTCTCGTTTTCCAACTGCTGCAAGCGGCCGTAGGCATCCCAGTGCAACCGCACAGTGTGCCCCAGTGCATCAGTACGCTGCAGCAGTCGACCGCTGCCGTCATATTGCCATTGGGTCATGCGCTGCGCTGGGTCGACATGGCGGGCCAACTGACCGGCGGCATCGATCTGATAGTGCTCGACCCGGCCATCGGCCAATTCGCGCTGCTGCAGATGGCCACGCACATTGAAACGATAGCGCGTGGCGCCGCCCTCGGCATTGTGCACCTCGCTCAGGTGCCCACGCAGGTCGTAACGATAGTGAGTCTGTTGCCCCGAGCAATCGCGTGAGGCAGTCAGCTGGCCACGCCCGTTCCACTTGAACGAACGTTCCTTGCCTATGGCATCGACACTACGCACCATACGTCCCTGACGATCGTGGTCGTAACGTGTCAGTTGCCCGAGTGGATCGACCTCGGACAACAGGTTGCCCCGAGCATCATAGGTATAACGACGCTCATGCCCTGCTCCGTCGACGATACGGGTGGGCAAGGCCCAATGTTCGGTGTAGCCGATGCTTTCACGACGCCCCAACGGGTCGGCAGTGGCAACCACGCGCCCGAGCGCATCGTAGCTATAGGACCACTCGCCACCTTGTGGATCGAGGGTGCGCCGCAACAGGCCATCGACATAGTCGTGCCGCCAGCAGTATCCCAGCGCATCGATGTAGGTGTGGACCTCGTTCAGCGCGCCCCAGTGATAGTGCTCCTCACGCCCCAGGCCATCGATGACCTGGGTATGGCCATGCTCCAGGTCATAGATGAAGCGATAGTCCTCGCCGTCGCTGCCCCAGTGCCGAACCACGCGCCATTCATGCTCAGGCTGTAGCTCCAACAGCGCGGGCATGGCGTAAGGCGTGCCATCCAGACTGCACGGTTGGCGCGCCGACGGTGGCGTGAAGCGGGCCCACTCGTAGTACCGCGTAGCCCCCATGGGCAGCGTATGGCTGGCCAGCAACCCTTGGTCGGTGTAGGTAAACTGCCTCAGCAATTGCCCTTCGGCATCGGCGACAACCTCCAATTGCCCTGCCGAGGTGTAGCGATACTGCACCAGGCATTCGCGCTGCTCGACGGCAAAGGCCCGACCGGCCCGCAAGTACAATCTGTGTATCTCGGCTACCCGGCGCGGTTGCCCGTCGGCAAAGCGCAGTTCGATGAAGATCCGGGCCGAGCTGTCGCCGAGGAACTGCAATCGGCCTTGTTCGTCGTAGAACAGCTCCAGGCAATTGAGGTTGCGATCACCGACCTTGACCAGGCGCGACCGCCGACTGTCCAATGGATCGGTATGGAACACCTGGTACAACCCGCTGTTGATGTCCTCGACGATGGTGAAGCCGTTGTCCTGATGAAAAAACGCCAGGCCATCGAGAATGCTGACGAAGGCACTGCCGACCTGCAGACGCCCGAGCTCCAGCCTGGCGCCCTCATCATCGACGTAGATCCACAACTCGCCCCCCTCAGGGTGCGCGACACGCTCCAGGCGCACTTCGTAGGGCACACTCCAACCTATGCCGAACAGGCCATCGCTACGTCGGTCGTTGCTGTCATAGCGCCGCGCCCAAGTGATCGGGACCAGCGCCGCGAGTTTGAAATCCACATCCTCGGGGCCATCCTGGAATTTGCTGCCCATGGCTGGAGCCACCGGGTTGCCCACCCCGCAGCGTCGACCCTTGAGCATGCCCCGGCGACTGATGAGCATCCCGGCAATCAGGCCAATGATCTTCGCCGCAGCGCTCTTGCCGTCGTGGATGTCGCGCACGGTGGTGGTGCCGCCACCGATGCGCACATTGGGCGAATAGGTCATGCCGATCGGCCCGTCGCAGGTGGTCTTGTCTCCGACCCGCGCTGCCGGCTGGCCATTGATGAACACCTTGTCCGAGCCCTGGGCAATGAACTGTTCGGGCATTGGAGGGTGCTTGCTGCAGACCGCCTTGTCCTCGGGCTTGGGAATCGATCCGGGCGCGGCTGGCGTGGTCACCGGCGGGTTGAAGATGCTGTTGATCTCCTGCGCCAAGCCGATCACCGGCAATACCATCGAGGCGCCAACCATGGCGTAGGCCCCGATGTTTTCGAGGATCGACGGTTCATCGGCTGGGCCCGGCGCCTCGACCGGGCCACCACTCACCCCGGCGGCGCGCGCCGCGAGGATGCCGTTGATGCGGGTATTGTGCGAGCCACTGCTGATCGAGCCGTACGGCTCGGGCGGAAACAGCGAATTGCCGACCCAGTTGCTGAAGTCGCTGATATGGTCGCCAATGCTCTTGTCTTCACCGGCCGGCAGCATGGCGGCGGCACTGACCATGACCCCGGCGATCAACGGCGTGAGCACGGCGGCGGCACCGCCGGTACCGACCACCGCGACCACCGCGCCACCAATGGCGGCACCGACCGCGGCGACCGCCGCCGCATAGACGGCGGCCTCGACCAGGCCACTGACCAGCTCGGCCATCAGCGGGGGATGAAGAATGAGATCGCCCATGCGGGCGGCATGCAGGCTATCGTCCATGAAACCCGTGAAATCCTTGCGCACTGTGTGCAGCGTAGCACCGGCAAGGGTGAGGATTACAGGGTGGCCATACGCCACATCGGCGCGTCAGCGCGGGGCCTGCCTGATCCTGTGGGAACAGGCACGCCCCGCGCTGAAGGCAATGCAGTTACAACGCCTCCAGCTCCGCCATCAGGTCGCTCAACCGATCGACCTTGGCGTCATCCAGCGCGCTGTCCTGCAGCCCGCGCACATAGTCCGCCAGCTCTTGCACCGTGCTGCACTCGAACATCGCCCGCAGCGGCACGTTCAACTGCAGGGCCTTCTGCACCCGCGAGGCGATCTGTGTCGCCAGCAGCGAATGCCCGCCCAGCTCGAAGAAGTTGTCGCGCACGCCCACCCGTTCGGCCTTGAGCACATCGGCCCAGATGCCGGCGAGGGTCTGCTCCAGCTCGTCGCGCGGCGCCAGGTAAGCCTGGCTGTACTGGCCACCGATCTCGATGGCCGGCAGCGCCTTGCGGTCGAGCTTGCCGTTGGCGTTGTGCGGCAGGCTGTCGAACCAGCCCCAGTGCAGCGGCACCATGTACTCCGGCAGTTCGGCGCGCAGGCGCTGCTTGAGCTGGTCGAGCAGCGCGGCGTCGGCGGCGACGCCCTGGTGCGCCACCAGGTAGCCGACCAGGTGCTTGCCGTTGACGCCTTCCTGCACGCCCACCGCGGCATCGCGCAGTTCGGTTTGCTCGTGCAGGCGTGCCTCGATCTCGCCCAGTTCGATGCGGTAGCCGCGGATCTTCACCTGATGGTCGATACGCCCGACGTACTCCAGCACGCCGTCCGGACGACGGCGAGCCAGGTCGCCGGTGCGGTACAGGCGTTCGCCCGGTGCACCGTACGGGTGCGGGATGAAGGCCTGCGCCGTGCGCAGCGGGTCGCCGACATAGCCACGGCCCACGCCGGTACCTGCGACGCACAGCTCGCCCACCGCGCCCAGCGGCACCAGGGTCTGGTCCTCGCCGAGCAGGTACAGGCGGTTGTTGTCGGTCGGCGTGCCGATCGGCAGGTAGCTGCCCTGGGTCGACGCGGCATCGACGCGGAAGAACGCCACGTCATCCGAGCACTCCGCCGGGCCATAGGCGTTGACCAGGCCGATGGCCGGGTAGCGCTGCAGCCACTGGGCGGCCAGCTCGGGCGGCATGGCCTCGCCGGTCGGCAGCATCCAGCGCAGGCCGTCGAGGGCCTGGTGGTCGTTGGCCAGCATGCCCTGGATCAGCGACGGCACGCTCTCCAGCACGGTGATGCCGGTGGCCTGCACATGGCTCAGCAGGCCTTGCGGGTCATGGGCGATGGCGTTCGGCACGATCTGCACCTTGGCCCCGAACAGCGGCGCGGCGAGGAACTGCCACACCGAGATGTCGAAGCTCTGCGAGGCGGTCTGGGCGATCACGTCCTGCTCGTCCAGGGCCAGGTACGGCACCTTGCTCAGCTGGTTGTTGAGCATGCCGCGCTGCTCGACCATCACGCCCTTGGGCAGGCCGGTGGACCCGGAGGTGTAGATCACGTAGGCGAGGTTGTCCGGCGCGCTGTGGATGCCGGGGTTGTGGCTGGCCACGTTGCTCGCCTGCAGCTCCTCCCAGACCAGCAGCTTCGGCCGCGCCGCGCCCGCCACTTCGTCGAGCAGCTGGCGCGCCTGCTCGGCGCAGGCCGCGCTGCACACCAGCACCGGCGTGCGGCTGAGCTCGACGATGCGTTGCAAGCGCGCGGACGGCAGGCCCGGATCCAGCGGCAGGTAGCCGGCGCCGGCCTTGAAGCTGCCGACGATCATGCCCAACAGCGCCAGGCCGCGCTCGGCCAGCAGCGCCACCGGCTGGTCGATGGCCACGCCGGCCGCGACCAGGGCATGGCCGAGGCGGTTGGCCGCCACGTTCAGGCCCGCATAGTCGTAAGCGGCCGCCTCGCAGCGGGCGACGGTGCGCTGCGGGTGCGCGGCGACCCGCGCCTCGAACAGCTCGACGTAGCTCTGCTCCAGGGCGTAGCTGTGCTCGGTGCGATTGCAGTCCTCGAGCAGGAAGCGCTGCTCGTCGGCACCCAGCAGCGCCAGCTCATCCACCTCGCCATTGAAGCCCTCGACCAGCGCCAGCAGCAGGCGCTTGAACTCGGCGAGCAGGCGCTCGACGGTCGAGTAGTCGAAGTAACGCTGGTCGAACGACAGGTGCAGGCCCAGGTCATCGCCCGGGTAGCACACCGCGGTCAGCGGGAAGTTGGTGTGGGTGCGGCCCGAGTCGGAGCTGGCGTCCAGGTGCTGGGCGTGGTCGAGCACGGCGGTTTCCACCGGGGCGTTCTCGAACACGAACAGGCTGTCGAACAGCGGCTGGCCCTTGGGCAGCTCGCTGCACTCCTGGATCGCCACCAACGGCAGGTACTCGTACTCGCGCAGCTGCATGTTACGGTCGAGCAGGCCTTGCAGCCAGTCACGCACGCTGCGTCGCTCGCCGGGCTGCGGCATCTGCACGCGCAGGGCGATGCTGTTGATGAACAGGCCGACCGTGCGCTGCATCTGTGGCAGGCTCACCGGACGCCCGGCCACGGTGACGCCGAACACCACGTCGCGGTCGCCGCTGTAACGGGCCAGGGTCAGCGCCCAGGCCGCCTGGGCGAAGGTATTGACCGTCAGCTGGTGGGCCTGGGCCAGTTCGCGCAGGCGCGCGCCCTCGCTCACCTCGAGGCGGGTGTAGCAATCACCCACTACCATGCCGTCACCGGCGTGATCGTGGCGCAGCGGTCGGTCGCTGGGGATCGCCGTGGCCCGTTCGAAGCCGGCCAGGTTGGCCTGCCACCACTGGCGCGCCTCGTCGAGGTCCTGGCGCTGCAGCCAGCCGATATAGTCACGGTAGCGCGGCGGCACCGGCAGCTGGGCCTGGCGCCCTTCGCCCAGGGCCTGGTAGATCTCGAAGAAGTCGTTCATCAGCAGCGAGCGGCACCAGGCATCGATGAGAATGTGGTGGTTGCTCATCATGAACCAGTAGCGTGCGTCGTCGACGCGCACCAGGCGCAGGTGGAACGGCGCTTCGCGCAGCAGTTCGAATCCGGCCTCGCGCTCCTGCTTGTGCAGGGCCTGCAGGCGCGCTTCCTGGGCGGTCTCGTCGAGGCCGCGCCAGTCCTGGTAGTCCACCGGGGTCTTGCCGGGCTTGTGGATGATCTGCAGCATCGCTTCGCCGGCGTTCCAGCTGAACGACGCACGCAACGCCTCGTGGCGCGCCACCACGGCCTGCCAGGCCTGGGCGAAGCGCTCGGGGTCGAGGGCACTGTTGATGCGGTAGCGGTCCTGCATGTAATAGATGCCGGTGCCCGGCTCGAGCAGGGTGTGTAGCAGCAGGCCTTCCTGCATCGGCGTCAGCGGGTAGACGTCCTCGATCTCGGCGACCGGGATCGGCAGCGCGTCGATCTGCTCCTGAGTCAGTTGCGCCAGCGGGAAGTCCGACGGCGTGAAGCTGCCGTTGCCGTCCACCAGGCAGTGGCCGACCAGGGCCAGCAGTTCCTGGCGGTAGGCTTCGGCCAGACGGGCAATGGTCGCTTCGTCGTAGCGCTCGGCGCTGAAGCTCCAGCGCAGTTGCAGCGCGCCGCCGTACACCTGGCCATCGACGCTCAGCCAGTTCGGCAGCGGCGCGTCGAGGTCATGGGCCAGGCCCGCGGGGGCATCCAGCGGCTGGAACAGCGCCGCCTGGTCGAACTGCTGGTCGAACTGGCCCAGGTAGTTGAAGGTGATGCGCGCCTGGGGCAGCGCGGCCATGCGTTCGCGCCCGGCCTCGTCGGCCAGGTAACGCAGCACGCCATAACCCAGCCCCTTGTGCGGCACCTGGCGCAGCTGCTCCTTGATGCGCTTGATCGAGCCGGCACGGGCCGATTCGCCCTCACCCATCTGCGGGCTCAAGCTCAGCGGGTAGGCATTGGTGAACCAGCCGACACTGCGGGTCAGGTCCATGTCCTCGAACAAGCCGTCGCGGCCATGGCCCTCCAGTTGCACCAACACCTGTTGGTCGCCGCTCCACTGGCACAGGGTGCGCGCCAGGGCGGTCAGCAGCAGGTCGTTGACCTGGGTGTGGTAGGCCGCCGGCGCCTGTTGCAGCAGCTGACGGGTCTGTTCGACGTCCAGTTCGATGGCGATGCTGCGGGCATGGCGGTGCAGGTTGCCACCCTGGGGATGATCGCAAGGCAGTTCGCGGCGGGCGCTACCCAGTTGGGCTTCCCACCAGCCCAGCTCGTCGCGCAGCGAATCGCTGCCGGCATAGCTGGCCAGGCGCGCCGCCCAGTCGCCCATGGCATGGGTCTTGGCAGCCAGCGTTTCACCGCGGTACAGCGCCTGCAGGTCTTCCAGCAGGACGCGCCAGGACACACCATCGACCACCAGGTGATGGATGGCCAGCAGCAGGCGCTGGGCACCCTGGCCGTCGCTGACCAGCAAGGCACGCAGCAGCGGCCCCTCGGCAAGGTCGAGGCTGCGCTGCACATCGGTATAGAGCGCCTGGCAGTCCTCGAAGTCGGTCACCGTCGCGGTCCACAGCAACGGCTGGGCGCTCTGCTGGGCGTACTCACCCCGCCAGCGGCCGTTGGCCTGGTCGAAGCGCAGCCGCAGGCTGTCGTGGTGCTCGACCAGCGCGGCCAGGGCCTGCTCCAGCGCCTCAGCCTGCAATGGCTGGCGCGCCTGCAGCAGCACCGCCTGGTTCCAGTGCTGCGGTTGCGGCACTTCGCTGTCGAAGAACCAGTGCTGGATCGGCGTCAGGCCGCTGTGGCCCTCGCGCGCGCCCTGCTCGATGCTGCTCGGCGCCTCGCTGCGGGTCACCACGGCCGCCAGGGTCTGGATGGTCTGGTGCTGGAACAGGTCGCGCGGGGTGAACTGCAACCCCAGCTGGCGGGCCCGGCTGACTACCTGGATCGACAGGATCGAGTCGCCGCCCAGTTCGAAGAAATTGTCCTGCACGCCGATGCGCGACTGGTTGAGCACTTCGCGCCAGACCTGCGCCAGCTGGCTTTCCAGCTCGTTGGCCGGGGCCTGGTAGTGCTGGCGCGCCTGCTCCAGGTCCGGCGCCGGCAGCGCGCGGCGGTCGAGCTTGCCGTTGCCCATCAGTGGCAAGCTGTCGAGCAGCACCAGGTGCGCCGGCACCATGTAGTCCGGCAGATGCTGGCGGGCATCGGCCTTGACCGCCTCGCGCAGCAGGGCCTGGGCCTCGGCGTCGGCGCCGGCCTGCGGGCACACCAGGTAGCCCACCAGCTGCTTGCCGCCCGGCAGGTCAAGGGCCAGGACCACCGCCTCCTCGACGTCGGCGTGCTCCTGCAGGCGGCTCTCGATCTCGCCCAGCTCGATACGGAAGCCGCGGATCTTCACCTGCTGGTCGGCACGCCCGACATATTCCACCAGGCCATCGGCGCGCAGGCGCACCAGGTCGCCGGTGCGATACAGGCGGCCACCGTCATGGCTGAACGGGTCGGCGACGAAGCGCTCGGCGCTCAGGCCTGGGCGGTCGTGATACCCCTGGGCCAGGCCCGCGCCGCCCACGTACAGCTCACCGATGCCACCCTGCGGCAACAGGGCCAGGTCGTCGTCGAGGATATAGGCGGTGCGGGCGCCGATCACCCGGCCGATCGGCACGCTGCCGGCATCGACGGGCAGCGTGTCCGGCGCCAGGCACGCCAGCGGCATGACCACGGTCTCGGTCGGGCCATAGGCGTTGAAGAACTGTTGCGGGGCAAAAGCCTGGCGGATGCGCAGCAGGTGTTCGCCGGTCAGCGCCTCGCCACCGGTGATCACCAGGCGCACCGGCAACTGCTCGCCCTGCCCGGCCAGGTACTGGGCCAGCTGGCTGCCGTAGCTCGGGGTGAAGCCGAGCACGCTGACCTGCTGTTCACGTACCAGCTGGCAGATTTCCTCGGCGCCCCATTGGCCCTGGGCGCGCAGCACCACGCGGGCGCCGCACAGCAGCGGTACCAGCAGGCGTTCGCTGGCGGCGTCGAAGTTGATCGAATAGAAATGCAGCTCGCAGTCGTCGCTGCGCATGCCGAACTCGGCGATCACCGCCTTGCAGTGCATGGCGATTTCACCGTGGCTGACCACCACGCCCTTGGGCTTGCCGGTGGAGCCGGAGGTGTAGATCAGATAAGCCTGGTGCTGCGTCAGGTTGAGGTTGTCCAGGGCGGCGTCGCTGTAGGCGGACAGGCTCGCGGCATCGTCCTCCAGGCTCCAGCGCGCGACACCTGGCGGCAGTTCGCCCAGGGTGTCGAGCAGCGCCCGCTGGCCGATCAGCAGGCCAAGGCGGCTGTCCTCGATCATGTAGCGCAGGCGGTCGAGCGGGTATTCCGGATCCAGCGGCACGTAGGCGCCACCGGCCTTGAGAATGGCCAGCAGGCCCACCACCATCTCCAGCGAGCGCTCCAGCGCCAGGCCTACCCGCACCTGCGGGCCTACGCCGCGCTCGCGCAGGGCGCGGGCCAGGCGATTGGCCTGCTGGTCGAGCTCGGCGTAGCTCAGGTGCTGGCCGGCAAAGGTCAGGGCCAGGGCATGCGGGGTACGCTCGGCCTGGGCGGCGAACAACCCGTGCAGCGTCTGGTTCAGCTCGAAGTCCTGCTCGCCCTGGAGCTGACCGATCAGCACCTGCTGTTCGGCCTCGGCCAGCATCGGCAGTTCGCACAGGCGCTGTTGCGGGTCGTCGATCAACGCCACCAGCAGTTGCTGCCAGTGCTCGGCCATGCGGGCGATACGCGGTTCGTCGAACAGGTCGCGGCTGTAGGTGAAGCAGCAGCCCAGGCGGCCATCGAGGTCGGTGACCTCCAGGTAGAGGTCGAACTTGGTGGCGCTGGCGTCGTTGACCAGGTAGTCCACCTGCATGCCCACCAGCTCACGGCTCTGCTGGAAGGCCCAGCGCTGCACGTTGCACATCACCTGGAACAGCGGGTTGTAGGCGCTCGAACGCGGCGGCTGCAGGGCCTCGACCAGTTGCTCGAACGGCAGGTCCTGATGCGACTGGCCGTCGATGATGGTCTGGCGCACCTGGTCGAGCAACGCGCCGGCGCTCATCTGCCCGTCCAGCTCGCAGCGCAGCACCTGGGTGTTGAGGAAGGCGCCGATCAGCCCTTCGCTTTCCGGACGGATGCGGTTGGCCACCGGCGCGCCGATGCGCAGGTCGCGCTGGCCGCTGTAGCGGTGCAGCAGCGTGGCCAGGGTGGCGGTCATGGTCATGAACAGGGTCAGGCCGCGCTGGCTGTTGAAGGCATGCACGCGCTTGACCAGCGCAGGATCCAGGTCGAAGCGGTAGAGCTCGCCGCGGTGGCTCTGCACTGCCGGGCGCGGACGGTCGGCCGGCAGCGCCAGCACCGGATGCTCCTCGCCCAGACGGTCTTTCCAGTAGGCCAGCTGACGGGCGCCCTCGCCGCCTTCCAGCCACTGGCGCTGCCAGACGCTGTAGTCGAGGTACTGCACCGGCAGCGGCGCCAGCGGCGACTCGCGCTCGTCGACGAAAGCCTCGTACAGCTCGCCCAGTTCACGGGCGAAGATGTCCATGGCCCAGCCTTCGGTGACGATGTGATGCAAGGTCAGGACGAAGTAGTGCTCGCGCTCGCCGGCCTTGACCAGGCAGGCGCGCAGCAGCGGGCCGCGCTCCAGGTCGAACGGCTGGTGCGCCTGGTCGTCGGCCAGTTGCTGCAGACGTTGCTGGCGGGCCTCGTCGGCCAGGGCGCTGAAGTCGTGCCAGTGCAGTTGCAGGTGGCTGTCATCGGCCACGCACTGGTACGGCTTGCCGTCGATGCTGGGGAAGGTGGTGCGCAGGGTTTCATGGCGCACGATCAGCGCCTGCAGGGCACGCTCGAAGGCGTCCACGTGCAGCGGTCCCTGGAAGCGGGCCATGCCGCCGACGTTGTAGGCGGGGCTGTGCGGGTCCATCTGCCAGAGGAACCACATGCGCTGCTGCGAGTACGACAGTGGCACGGCCTGGCGGCGGTCGACACGGGCGATGACGCCTTGCCGGTTACGCTCGCCGCTGCCTTGCAGGCGGGCGATCTCGGCGCAGAACGCGCCCAGTTCGCTGGCGTCGAACAGGGCCTTGAGCGGCAGCTCGACATCCAGCGCCTGGCGGGTACGCGAGACGATCTGGGTGGCCAGCAGCGAGTGGCCGCCGAGGGCGAAGAAATCGTCCTGCAGGCCAACCTGCGGAAGGTTCAGCACCTCGCGCCAGATCGCCGCGACCTGCTGCTGCAGCGCGCTTTGCGGCTCGACATGCTCACGTTGCTGCCAGACCGGCGCCGGCAGCGCCCTGCGGTCGACCTTGCCGCTCGGCCCCAGGGGCATCTGCGCCAGGTGGATGAGCTGGGCCGGCACCATGTAGGCCGGCAGGCACTCCGCCAGCGCGGCCAGCAGCGCGTCGCTCTGCTCGATGCCACTGTAGTAACCCACCAGTTGGGCGCCAACGGCGTCCTGGTGAATCAGCACCAGGGCCTGGGCAACACCCGGTTGGGCCAGCAGCACCGCCTGCACTTCCTCGGGCTCGACGCGGAAACCGCGCACCTTCACCTGCTGGTCGAGGCGGCCCAGGTACTCCAGGGCCTGGCTCTGCACATGCCAGCGGGCACGGTCGCCACTGCGGTACAGGCGCGCGCCGTCGCCATCGGGCTGGGGCACGAAACGCTCGGCGGTCAGCCCCGGGCGGCCGAGGTAGCCACGGGCCAGGCCCGCGCCCCCCAGGCACAGCTCGCCGGGCACGCCCGGCGCGCTCAACTCGAACTCGTCGTCCAGCACCCGGCACAGCACGTTGCCCAGCGGGCGGCCGATCGGCGAGCGTTCGCCATCACTCGCCTGGCAGTGCCAGTGGGTGACGTTGATGGCGGTTTCGGTCGGGCCGTAGCGGTTGTGCAGTTGCACTTGCGGCAGCAGTTGCAGCACGCGGTCACGCAAGGCCGCGGACAGCGCCTCGCCACCGGAGAACAGCCGGCGCAGGCTGGTGCAGCCAGCGGCCAGCGGCTCCTGGACAAACACCTGCAACAGCGGCGGCACGAAGTGCAGCGTGGTCACCCCGTGTTGCTGGATCAGCTGGGCGATGCGCTGCGGGTCACGGTGCTCGCCGGGGCCGGCCAGCACCAGCTGGCAACCGGTGACCAGCGGCCAGAAGCACTCCCACACCGACACGTCGAAGCTGATCGGTGCCTTCTGCATCAGCACGTCGCTGGCGTCCAGCGCGTAGGTTTGCTGCATCCACTGCAAGCGTTCGGCCAAGGCCGCGTGGGTGTTGCCCACGCCCTTGGGCTGGCCGGTGGAGCCGGAGGTGTAGATCACGTAGGCAAGGTTGTCGCCGTGCAGGTGCAAGCCCGGGGCCTGGCTCGGCCAGCTGTCCAGGTGCAGCTGATCAAGGGCGATGGCGCTGACGCCGTCCACCTGCGGCAGCTTGTCGAGCAGGCTGGCGTGGCTGAGCAGCAGGCCGGCCTTGCAGTCGGCCAGCATGTAGGCCAGGCGCTCGGCCGGGTAGTCGGTGTCCAGCGGCACATAGGCGGCGCCGGCCTTGAGAATGGCCAGCAGACCGACCAGCAACTGCGGCGAACGCTCGAGGGCAATGGCCACGCAGGTGTCCGGGCCGACGCCCTTGTCGCGCAGGTAATGGGCCAGGCGGTTGGCCTGCTGGTGCAACTCGGCATGGCTGAGCTGGCCGCCCTCCCACACCAGCGCGGTGTGCTCGGGGGTCAGGCGGGCCTGTTCATTGAGTTGCTCGACCAGCAGCCGCGGCGCGCTCGCCATCGGCGCCTGCCCCCAGCCGAGCAGTTGCGCGCGGCCCTGCTCGTCGAGCAGGCGCACCTCGCCGAGGGCCAGTTGCGGCTCGGCGCAGACCTGCTCGAGCAAGGCCAGCAGATGGCTGGCCAGGCGCTTGACGGTGGCCGCCTCGAACAACCCGGCGGCGTAGTCGAAGGCCAGCGTCAGGCGGCCCTGGTGGTCTTCCTCGCTGTGCAGCTGCAGGTCGAACTTGGCCTCGCGGCTGTGCCACGGCAACTCTTCGGCCAGCAGCCCGGGCAGGCGGCGCAGGGCCGACAGGTCGCGCTGCTGGTGGTTGAACATGACCTGGAACAGGCCCTGTTCACGGGCCTGCGGCAGCGCTTCGAGCAGTTGCTCGAACGGCAGGTCCTGATGGGCCTGGGCTTCCAGGGTAGCCTGGCGCGCCTGGGCCAGCAGCCCGGCGAACGGCAGGCGGCCGTCGAGTTCGGCGCGCAGCACCTGGGTGTTGATGAAAAAGCCCACCATGCCCTGGGTTTCCAGGCGCGGGCGGTTGGCGTTGGGCACGCCGACGCGGATGTCGCCCTGGCCGCTGTAGCGGTGCAGCAGGGCCTGCCAGCCGGCCAGCAGGACCATGAACAGGCTGGCCTGCTGGTCGCGGGCCAGGTCCTTGAGGGCGCTGGTCAGCGCCGCCGGCACCTTGAGGCTGTGGCGCGCGGCGCGGGTGTGCTGCTGGCTGGCGCGGGGCTGGTCGGTGCACAGGTCGAGCACCGGCAGTTCATCACCTAATGTGTTCTTCCAGTAGTCGAGCTGACGGGCGCTCTCGCCGTCGGCCAGCCACTGGCGCTGCCACTGGCCGTAGTCGGCGTAGCCCAGCGTCAGTTCGGGCAGTTGCACGGCCTGGCCTTGGGCGGCGTACAGGCGGGCGAACTCATCCAGCAGGATATTCAGCGACCAGCCGTCGGCGACGATGTGGTGCAGGGTCACCCACAGCTGGTGCTCTTCGTCGTCCAGACGCGCCAGGGTCACCCGCAGCAGCGGGCCCTGGCGCAGGTCGAACGGCTGCTGCGCCTCGTCCTCACGGCGCGCGGCCACTTCGGCGGGCGACAGCCCTTCGAGGTCCAGATGGCGCAGGGTGAACGACGGGTCCGGCAGGATGCGCTGCACGGCCTGGCCGTCGACCTCGTCGAACAGCGTGCGCAAGGATTCGTGGCGGGCGACCAGGGACTGGAAGCTCGCCAGCAGCGCCGCTTCGTCCAGCTCGCCGCGCAGGTGCAGGCCGGCGGGGATGTTGTAGGCGGCGGACTGCGGCTCCAGTTGCCACAACAGCCACAGGCGATTCTGCGCCAGGGACTGCGGCAATGCCTGGTCGCGGTCCTGGTTGTGGATGACGCCGGCGGCGCTGCCGCCTTCGGCGAGGATGGCCGCCACGGCGGCGCTGTACTCGGCCAGGGTCGGTGCTTCGAACAGGATGCGCAGGCTCAGTTGCAGGCCCAGCTCGTCGCCCAGGCGCGCGGTCACCTGGGTGGCGGCGATGGAGTTACCGCCCAGCAGCAGGAAGTGATCGTCCGCCGCCACCGATTCGACCTTGAGCAGCTCACGCCAGATGCCAGCGATCCGTGCCTGCAGGTCGTCCCCAGCCACGCCATTACCCTGCTCCGTTTGCGCCGTCGGGAACCGCGCATAGATATCCAGGCTGCCGTCGTTCATGCGCAGGCGGCAGGCCGAGCGCTGCAGCTTGCCGCTGGAGGTCTTGGGCAGCGCGCCGGGGTTGAGCAGCAGGACCACGGCCGGGGCCTGGCGGCAGGCGTCGGCGATGACCCGGCGCAGGGTGTTGATCAGCGCCTCGGGCGTGTGCGCCTTCTGCACATTGCGGCTGATCTCCACCGCCACGCCGATGCCCTCCTCGCCCTGGTCGTCGACGGCGAATACCGCCACCCGGCCCTTGCGCAGCACCTCGACCTCACGCTCCAGGGTCTTTTCCAGGTCCTGCGGGTAGATGTTCTGGCCACGGACGATGAGCATGTCCTTCAGGCGCCCGGTGACGAACACCTCGCCATCGCGCATGAAACCCAGGTCGCCGGTGCGCAGCCAGGTCTGGCCGTCCATCTCGACGAACGTACGGGCGCTGGCCTCGGGGTTGCGCCAGTAGCCCAGGGCGATGCTCGGGCCGCCGGCCCAGATCTCGCCCACCTGGTTGTCAGCCAGCACCTGCAGCTGCTGCGGCTCGACGATGCGCACCGCGTGGCCCGGCTGCGGATAGCCGCAACTCATCAGCACGCTGCCCTTGCCCGGCTCGGCACGGTTGGCGGCGAAGGCCTCGGCATCCAGTTCCAGGGCGCCGATGCCCTGGCCACGGCGGCTGCCGCTGACGAACAGGGTGGCTTCGGCCAGGCCGTAGCTGGCGAAGAAACTGCTGGCGTCGAAGCCACAGGCGGCAAATTTTTCGGCGAAGGTGTCGAGGCTGTCCTGGCGGATCGGCTCGGAACCGGAATAGGCCACGCGCCAGCGGCTCAGGTCCAGGCCGGCGATTGCGGCCTCGCTGACCCGCTCGCTGCACAGGCGGTAGGCGAAGTCCGGGCCGCCGCTGATGGTGCCGCCGTATTCGCTGATCGCCTGCAGCCAGCGCAGCGGCCGGGCGAGGAAGTAGCCCGGCGACATCAGCACGCAGGGCACGCCACTGAAGATCGGCTGCAACAGACCGCCGATCAGGCCCATGTCGTGGTACAGCGGCAGCCAGCTGACGATCACGTCGTCCGGGTTCAGGTCGATGCCGAAGCCCTGGCGGATCAGTTGCTCGTTGGCCACCAGGTTGCCATGGCTGACCTGCACGCCCTTGGGCAGCGCGGTGGAGCCGGAGGTGTACTGCAGGAAGGCGATGTCATTGCCTTTGAGCTCAGGCTCGCGCCACTGCCCGGCCAACTGCGGGTCCAGGCGATCCACTGCCAGCAGGCCCGGGGCGTTGGCCCCTGCCAGGGCTTCGAGGCCCTGCAAACTGTCACACAGCGCTTCTACCGTCAGCAGCAGGCGCGGCTCGGCGTCGTCGATGATCGACAGCAGGCGCTCCTGGTGATGCTGACGCGAAGACTCCGGCGGATACGCCGGCACGGCGATCACCCCGGCATACAGGCAGCCGAAGAAGGCCGCGACATAGTCCGGGCCGCTGGGGAACAGCAGCACGGCGCGCTCGCCGAACCCGGCCCGGGCCTGCAACGCCGCGGCGATGGTCCGCGCGCGCTGGTCGAGGTCCCGGTAGCTGAGCACCGCCTGCTCGCCGGGCGCGTCGGCCAGGAAGCGCAAGGCAATGCGCTCAGGGGTCTGGGCGGCGCGCTGCGCCAGGGCCTGGACCAGCGAGTGCGGGAGTTCGAAGGCGTCCGTCATGGAATGTTCCTGCCAGTGTCTGGGTGAGTCGCGCCTGACTGGCCCGCGCACGACAGGCGGGCAGTGTTCGGCAGCCGAGATGTACACAGGGGAACGGATGGGCCTGGGAAGAAATTAGGCCCGTCGGACGGCCCGGGAAGGCCGGGCGCAGAGGGATGGAGTGAAGCCGTTCACAGCCTGGAGCTTAGAACCAAAATGGATCAAAACTCATTAACTTTCGTATTTGACAATCATTATCATTACGAATAGTTTGTCGCACGTCGTAGGAAGCCTCCCTCAGGGGTGCGCTCCCACTCCTCTTCGAGACAAGGTGATTTCCATGGCGGAACAACTATCCACAAGTAAGTGCGATTCACCATTACTCCAGGCATTCGTCGACAACCGCAGCATCCTGGTGAAGATCGCGGCGCGCATCACCGGTTGCCGCTCCCGCGCCGAGGATGTGGTGCAGGACGCCTTCTTCAGGCTCAGCGCCGCCCCGCAGATCACCTCTTCATTCAAGGCCCAGCTCAGCTACCTGTTCCAGATCGTGCGCAACCTGGCCATCGATCACTACCGCAAGCAGGCCATGGAGCTGAAATACACCGGCAGCGAAGAGGAAGGGATGAACGTGGTCATCCAGAACGCCTCGCCTGAAGCCACCCACATCAATCTCGCCGCCCTGGAGCACATCGCCGACGCCCTCGACGAACTGCCCAAGCGCACCCGCTACGCCTTCGAGATGTACCGCCTGCATGGCGTGCCACAGAAGGACATCGCCAAGGAGCTGGGGGTGTCGCCGACGCTGGTCAACTTCATGATCCGCGATGCGCTGATCCATTGCCGCAAGAGCAGTCGCCTGGGCTGAGCTGTTCTCCATCGATTCTGCTGGACCCTGTGGGAGCGGGTTTACCCGCGAAGAATCCAACGCGGCGCCTGGCACCGGCTGCGCCGGTGTTCGCGGCTGAAGCCGCTCCCACAGGAGCACGCGTTTGCCTCGGGCACTGCAGAATTCTGCACGCTCATTACTGAATACGCGGCAACTTCGCCGAAATTTAGTCGTGCGGCGCTTCGACGGTGATCTTGTAGGGCTTGAAGATGCGCAGCAGTTCGCCATTTTCCCGCAGCTGGCGCAACAGGCTGGCGAAGGCCTCGGGGCTGATGGCCGCACCCGGGCGCAGCAGCGCGTAGTGATGGTAGACCTGATCGACCCGTTGCGACGCCAACAACTGGCCGGCGCTGTCCGGGTTGCGCTGGAGGAAGTCGCTCAGGTACGAGCGGGTGACCAGGGCGATGTCGGCACGCCCGCGCTCGACCATGTTCAGGTTGCTGTCGTGGGAATAGGTCAGCGTGGCGCGGTAGCGCTTCTTCAGCCAGGCCGGGTCCGCGTTGAAATCGGCGAAGGCGTAGTGGTAGCCATTGAACAGCGCCAGGCGCTTGCCCTCGAGGTCGTCGAAGTAATGCTGGTCACGCCCGGCCTGCTGGCGGCTGACGAAGATCTCGGCATCCTCCAGGCCCATGTCCACCGCCTTGTGCTCGATCTCCTGCCAACCCCACTGCGGATTCTCGAAGATCGCCATGTCGGTGCGACCCTGCTGGAAATCGCCGAAACGCCGGGGAATCGAGGTGGGCACCAGGACGAAACGATACAGGGACTGCGAGCGATTGAGCGATTCCACCAACTGCGGCAGCAGGCCGGTATCGGCACCCTGCTCCGGGCGCACGGTGTAGGGCGGGAAATGCGCCGCCCCGATCTTCACTTCCCGCACCACCTCGGCCTGCGCCGCAGCACTCAGCAAAACCGTCGCGAACAGCAACAGGGCGGACGACAGCTTGGCATTGGGCAGTGGAGTCAAGTCGGGACACTCATCACGGGTAAAGGCCTGAATGCGCCTAAGCTAGGCGTTTTCCCGCACAGGCACAACCGCCGAATATGCCAAAGTGCCAGGGGATGTCGTGGGCCTCGAGTTTGGCTACGCTCTACTGGCCTGCGCACGCGCCCCGGCGAGCGCGCAGGCTTTTCTGCATTGATAGGGAGCCTGGCATGGGCCATTGGTTGGTGATCGACCTGGAAGCCACCACCGACGACGGCGGCTGGCCGGTCACGGAGATGGAAATCATTGAAATCGGCGCAAGCCTGGTCACCCGCGATGGGCGCGAGGTCGACCACTTCCAGCGCTTCGTACGGCCCCGGCGGCGGCCGCAGCTGACCCCCTTCTGCTGCGAGCTGACCCACATCGGCCAGGCCGAGGTCGATGCGGCTGCGCCCTTCCCCGAGGTCTGGGCCGCGTTCGAACGCTGGCTGGGCCATCACCAGGCACAGTTGCAGGCCTGGGTCAGCTGGGGCGACTACGATCGCAAGCAGCTGCTGCAGGAATGGCAGGCGCACCATGTGCGCAGCCTGCTCGAGCAACTGCCGCACATCAACCTCAAGCAACGCTTCGCCAAGGCCCGCCACCTGCAGCGCCCGGCAGGCCTGAACAGCGCCCTGCAACTGGCCGGCCTGCAGTTTTCCGGGCAACAGCACCGGGCCCTGGAAGACGCCCGCAACACCGCACGCCTGCTGCCCCTGAGCCTGCCGCCGGGCAGCGCCTGAAACAGATGACGCAGGGGCGGGCCTTGGGCATACTGGCCAGCCCTTTTTTCAGTCCTTTTTCAGGAGTCGCCCGATGTTCAAGGTCAATGAGTACTTCGATGGCACCGTCAAGTCGATCGCCTTCGAAGGCAAGGAAGGTCCGGCCACCGTGGGCGTGATGGCCCCGGGCGAATACGAGTTCGGCACCGCCAAGCGCGAGATCATGCACGTGGTCTCCGGCGCCCTGAGCGTGAAGCTGCCGGGCAGCGACAACTGGGAAACCTTCAATGCTGGCGACAAGTTCAACGTGGCCGCCGACAGCAAGTTCCAGCTGAAGGTCGCCGTGGATACCGCTTACCTGTGCGAGTATCGCGACTAAGCGATAGCCTGCACCGGCCTCTTCGCGGGTAAACCCGCTCCCACAGGGTTCGAGCATTGCACCGTCCCTGTGGGAGCGGGTTTACCCGCGAAGAAGGCTGCATCAATCTTTCAGGAAAGCCGCCACCCGCTGCGCCGCCGCCTGCATGTGCTGCTCATGGCTGAACCCCGACGCCTTCAACGGCTTGAGGTCATGATCGGCCGCCACCAGCCAGCTCACCTCGATCGCCGGCGATAGCTCATATCCTTGCACCGCCTCACGATTGCCCAGGGCATCCCGCTCGCCCTGCACGATCAGCGTGCGCGTGCGTAGCCCGGCCAGGTGCTCCACCCGTGGCTTCTCAGGCTTGCCCACGGCATAGAACGGATACCCCAGGCAGACCAGCGCATCGGCGCCCAGTTCGTCTGCCAGCAAGCTGGCCATGCGCCCGCCCATGGACTTGCCGCCGACAGCCAACCGCCCTGCGACCAATGGTCGCAGCTGGTCGTATACAGTCCGCCAGCATTCGAGCAACACCTTCTGCGGATTGGGCGGTCGCTTGCCACCGTTCAGGCGCCGCTCGGCCATGTACGGAAACTCGAAGCGCACCACCCCTACCCCTTGCCCCGCCAGCCTTTGCGCCATGTCCTCCATGAACCCGCTGTCCATTGGCGCACCGGCGCCATGGGCCAGGATCAGGCAGCTGGAAATGCCGCGATCCTCCGCCATTTTCGGAGGATCGCAGCGCAAGCCTGGGACATTTCCGATCTTCGCCCATTGATCCCCGTCAATACCGGCACTTTGCCCATTAATCATGCTTGCCTCGCTGTTTAGCCTGCCTATAACCGTGGATGGGAACCCATACATGAACACAACCAGCAGTACCGCCTACAACTACCAGGTGGTCCGCCAATTCGCCATCATGACGGTGGTGTGGGGCATCGTCGGGATGGGGCTCGGCGTCTTCATTGCCGCCCAGCTCGCCTGGCCCGCCTTCAACCTCGACCTGCCGTGGACCAGCTTCGGCCGCCTGCGACCCTTGCACACCAACGCGGTGATCTTCGCCTTCGGCGGCTGTGCCCTGTTCGCCACCTCCTATTATTCGGTGCAACGCACCTGCCAGACCACCCTGTTCGCGCCACGCCTGGCCGCGTTTACCTTCTGGGGCTGGCAGCTGGTGATCCTGCTGGCGGCGATCAGCCTGCCGCTGGGCTACACCAGCACCAAGGAATACGCCGAACTGGAATGGCCGATCGACATCCTGATCACCATCGTCTGGGTGGCCTATGCCGTGGTGTTCTTCGGCACGCTGATGAAGCGCAACACCAAGCACATCTACGTGGGCAACTGGTTCTTCGGCGCCTTCATCCTCACCGTGGCGATCCTGCACATCGTCAACAACCTGGAAGTGCCGGTCAGCCTGACCAAGTCCTACTCGCTGTATGCCGGCGCCACCGATGCCATGGTGCAGTGGTGGTACGGCCATAACGCCGTGGGCTTCTTCCTGACCGCCGGCTTCCTGGGGATGATGTACTACTACGTGCCCAAGCAGGCCGAACGTCCGGTGTACTCGTATCGCCTGTCGATCGTGCACTTCTGGGCGCTGATCACCCTGTACATCTGGGCCGGTCCCCACCACCTGCACTACACCGCGCTGCCGGACTGGGCGCAGTCGCTGGGCATGATCATGTCGCTGATCCTGCTGGCCCCGAGCTGGGGCGGCATGATCAACGGCATGATGACCCTCTCGGGCGCCTGGCATAAGCTGCGCAGCGACCCGATCCTGCGCTTCCTGGTCGTCTCTCTGGCGTTCTACGGCATGTCCACCTTCGAAGGCCCGATGATGGCCATCAAGACGGTCAACGCCCTGTCCCACTACACCGACTGGACCATCGGCCACGTCCACGCCGGCGCCCTCGGCTGGGTGGCGATGATCTCGATCGGCGCGCTGTACCACACCATCCCGAAAGTGTTCGGCAAGGAGCGCATGTACAGCCTCGGGCTGATCAACGCGCACTTCTGGCTGGCCACCATCGGCACCGTGCTCTACATCGCCTCGATGTGGGTCAACGGCATCGCCCAGGGCCTGATGTGGCGCGCGGTCAACAGCGACGGCACGCTGACCTACTCGTTCGTCGAAACCCTGGTGGCCAGCCACCCAGGCTTCGTCGTGCGCTTCGTCGGCGGCGTGATCTTCCTCAGCGGCATGTTCCTGATGGCCTGGAACACCTGGCGCACCGTGCGCGCCCCGGCCGCCGAGCAAGCCACCGCCAACGCCCAGCTGGCTTGAGGAGTAGAGCCTGATGAACCATGAAGTCGTTGAGAAAAACATAGGCCTGATGGCCCTGCTGATGGTGTTCGCCGTCAGCATCGGCGGCCTGACCCAGATCGTCCCGCTGTTCTTCCAGGACGTCACCAACAAGCCGGTCGAGGGCATGAAGCCCTACACCGCCCTGCAGCTCGAAGGCCGCGACATCTACATCCGCGAAGGTTGCGTGGGCTGCCACTCGCAGATGGTCCGGCCGTTCCGCGCCGAGACCGAGCGCTACGGCCACTACTCGGTGGCCGGCGAGAGCGTGTGGGACCACCCGTTCCTGTGGGGCTCCAAGCGTACCGGCCCGGACCTGGCCCGGGTCGGCGGCCGCTACTCGGACGACTGGCACCGTGCGCACCTGTACAACCCGCGCAACGTGGTGCCGGAGTCGAAAATGCCGTCGTATCCGTGGCTGGTGGCCGCGCAGGTCGACAACAGCCACACCGACGTCAAGATGCGCGTCCTGCGCGGCCTCGGCGTGCCCTACAGCGACGACGACATCGCCGGTGCCAAGGACGCGGTCAAGGGCAAGACCGAGATGGACGCGCTGGTCGCCTACCTGCAGGTGCTCGGCACCGCGATCAAGAACAAGAGGTGAGTGCGATGGAAATGGACATCGGCATGATCCGCGGCCTGGGCACCCTGGTGGTGATGATCGCCTTCATCGGCCTGTCGCTCTGGGTGTTCAACCGTCGCCGCGACCGTGATTTCGCCGAAGCGCGCCTGCTGCCCTTCGTCGACGACCGCCTGCCCCCCGCCGGGCAGGAACCTGCTGCAATGAGGAGTACCCGGCAATGACCACCTTCTGGAGTACGTACATCAGCGTACTGACCATCGGCAGCCTGATCGGCCTGACCTGGCTGCTGCTCGCCACCCGCAAGGGCCAGAGCAGTGACACCACCGACCAGACCATGGGCCACAGCTTCGACGGCATCGAGGAGTACGACAACCCGCTGCCGAAATGGTGGTTCTGGCTGTTCGTCGGCACCCTGGTGTTCTCTGTCGGCTACCTGATCCTCTACCCGGGCCTGGGCAACTGGAAAGGCATCCTGCCCGGCTACGAGAATGGCTGGACCCAGGTGGACGAGTGGCAGAAAGAGATGGACAAGGCCGACGCCAAGTTCGGCCCGATCTTCGCCAAGTACGCCGCCATGCCGGTGGAGGAAGTGGCCAAGGATCCGCAAGCGCTGAAGATGGGCAGCCGGCTGTTCGCCTCCAACTGCTCGGTGTGCCACGGCTCCGACGCCAAGGGCTCCTACGGCTTCCCCAACCTGACCGACAGCGACTGGCGCTGGGGCGGCGAGCCGGAGACCATCAAGGCCTCGATCATGAACGGCCGCCACGGCATCATGCCGGGCTGGTCCACCGTGATCGGCGAGCAGGGCGTGGCCGATGTGGCGGCGTTCGTGCTGACCAATCTCGACGGTCGCACCCTGCCGGCTGATGCCAAGGCCGACCCGGCCAAGGGCAAGGAGCTGTTCGCCACCAACTGCGTGGCCTGCCACGGGCCAGAAGGCAAGGGCACCCCGGCCATGGGCGCGCCGAACCTGACCCACCCGCAGGCGTTCATCTACGGCTCGAGCTTCGCCCAGCTGCAGCAGACCATCCGTTATGGCCGTCAGGGCCAGATGCCGGCGCAGCATGACATCCAGGGCAACGACAAGGTCCACCTGCTGGCGGCCTATGTGTATAGCCTGTCGCAGGAGCAAGTGCCTGAAACCGTAACCGCCAAGTAATACCTCGTGGGGCAAGCCTCACTCGACTGCGCTAACTTCATGCGCGACCCCTGTAGGAGCGGCCTTGTGCCGCGAAAGGGCCGCAAAGCGGCCCCGGCGATCTTTGTTCAATACTGAAATCCCGGGGCTGCTACGCAGCCCTTTCGCGGCACAAGGCCGCTCCTACAGGCTCTAGCGCAAATCCCGCCTTCCCCCTGCAAGACAGTGCTCCCAGGCACTCCCCGCCTTGCACCCCCTCCGAACACAACTAAGCTTGTTGCCACAGTGGCTCAGCTCGCAGCGACCGGAACAGACGTGGTGCACAGCCTGACATCACGCCTCGACTCCACGCTCACGAGCCTGCGGCTTTGGGATGACGCCTTGCGTGCCCGTCCCCGATTAAAAAGCTTGACCAAACGATCAGAAAAACATGGAAAACGGTACACATTACAAATATTTATTTGTGTACAATCATCCAACCCAAAAGCCGCGGGACGGCGGTGAAAAGGGTCTGGACACGGGTCGGCGCAGGTTTCCTTGCGTTGCCATAACCCTGGTGGTTATCGATACTGGCGCCGATTTACCAACCAACAAGAACACCCAAACCGTGGAACCTTAGAATGAGCACTGCAATCAGTCCGACTGCTTATAACTATAAGGTCGTCCGCCAGTTCGCCATCATGACGGTGGTCTGGGGGATCCTTGGCATGGGGCTCGGCGTCTTCATCGCCTCGCAACTGGTATGGCCCCAGCTCAACCTGGACCTGCCATGGACGAGCTTCGGCCGCCTGCGCCCGCTGCACACCAACCTGGTGATCTTCGCCTTCGGTGGCTGTGCCCTGTTCGGCACCAGCTACTACGTGGTGCAGCGCACCTGCCAGACCCGCCTGATCTCCGACAGCATGGCCGCCTTCACCTTCTGGGGCTGGCAGGCGGTGATCGTCGGCGCGCTGATCACCCTGCCGATGGGCTTCACCACCACCAAGGAATACGCCGAGCTCGAGTGGCCGCTGGCGATCCTGCTGGCCATCGTCTGGGTCACCTACGCCCTGGTGTTCTTCGGCACCATCGTCAAGCGCAAGACCAAGCACATCTACGTCGGCAACTGGTTCTACGGCGCCTTCATCGTGGTCACCGCGATGCTGCACATCGTCAACCACATCTCGCTGCCGGTGAGCCTGTTCAAGTCCTACTCGGCCTACGCCGGCGCCACCGACGCGATGATCCAGTGGTGGTACGGGCACAACGCCGTGGGCTTCTTCCTCACCACCGGTTTCCTCGGGATGATGTACTACTTCGTGCCCAAGCAGGCCGAACGCCCGATCTACTCCTATCGCCTGTCGATCGTGCACTTCTGGGCGCTGATCACCCTGTACATCTGGGCAGGTCCCCACCACCTGCACTACACCGCGCTGCCGGACTGGGCGCAGTCGCTGGGCATGGTGATGTCGATCATCCTCCTGGCGCCGAGCTGGGGCGGCATGATCAACGGCATGATGACCCTGTCGGGCGCCTGGCATAAGCTGCGCACCGACCCGATCCTGCGCTTTTTGGTGGTGTCGCTGGCGTTCTACGGCATGTCCACCTTCGAAGGCCCGATGATGGCCATCAAGACGGTCAACTCGCTGTCGCACTACACCGACTGGACCATCGGCCACGTCCACGCCGGCGCCCTCGGCTGGGTGGCGATGATTTCCATCGGCGCGGTCTACCACATGATCCCGAAACTCTACGGCCGCGAGCAGATGCACAGCGTCGGCCTGATCAACGCGCACTTCTGGCTGGCCACCATCGGCACCGTGCTGTACATCGCCTCGATGTGGGTCAACGGCATCACCCAGGGCCTGATGTGGCGCGCCATCAACGACGACGGCACCCTCACCTACTCCTTCGTCGAAGCCCTGCAGGCCAGCCACCCGGGCTTCATCGTCCGTGCCCTGGGCGGTGCGTTCTTCGCCTCCGGCATGCTGCTGATGGCCTACAACGTGTTCCGTACCGTGCGCGCCGCCAACCCGGTTCAGGCTGAGGAAGCCGCCAAGATCGTCGTCGTGGGAGCCCACTGATGAAGCATGAAGCAGTCGAGAAGAATATCGGCCTGATGGCCTTCTTCATGGTCATCGCCGTCAGCGTCGGTGGCCTCACCCAGATCGTCCCGCTGTTCTTCCAGGACGTCACCAACAAGCCGGTCGAGGGCATGAAGCCGCGTACCGCGCTGGAGCTCGAAGGCCGCGACATCTACATCCGCGAAGGCTGCGTGGGCTGCCACTCGCAGATGATCCGGCCGTTCCGCGCCGAGACCGAACGCTATGGCCACTACTCGGTGGCCGGCGAAAGCGTGTGGGACCACCCGTTCCTGTGGGGCTCCAAGCGCACCGGCCCGGACCTGGCCCGTGTCGGCGGCCGCTACTCGGACGACTGGCACCGCGCCCACCTGTACAACCCGCGCAACGTGGTACCGGAATCGAAGATGCCGTCGTACCCGTGGCTGGTGGAGAACAAGCTCGACGGCAAGGACACCGCCAAGAAGATGGAAGTGCTGCGCACCCTGGGCACGCCGTATACCGACGAAGACATCGCCGGTGCCCGCGACGCGGTCAAGGGCAAGACCGAAATGGACGCCATCGTCGCGTACCTGCAAGGCCTTGGCACCCTCATCAAAAGCAAACGGTGACGCTGATGGATATCGGGATGATTCGCGGCCTGGGCACCGTCGTGGTGCTGGTGGCCTTCGTGGGCCTGGCGCTGTGGGTGTTCAGCCCGCGGCGCAAGCAGGAATTCGACGAAGCGACGCAATTGCCGTTCGCGGACGATCCAGACGCCACCCGGCACGTCGAGCAAGCAAAAGCTTCTAGGAGCAAACAACAATGACAACCTTCTGGAGTCTGTACGTCACCGTCCTGACCCTGGGCACCATCTTCGCCTTGACCTGGCTGCTGCTGTCGACCCGCAAGGGCCAGCGCGAAGAGATTACCGACGAAGTCGTCGGCCATGCCTTCGACGGCATCGAGGAGTACGACAACCCGCTGCCGAAATGGTGGTTCTGGCTGTTCGTCGGCACCGTCGTCTTCGCCCTCGGCTACCTGGTGCTGTACCCCGGCCTGGGCAACTGGAAAGGCATCCTGCCGGGCTACGCCTACGTCGACAACGACAAGAAGACCGAGTTCTCTAACGGCCAGGCCGGCTGGACCGGCGTGCACGAGTGGGAAAAGGAAATGGCCAAGGCCGACGCCCGTTTCGGGCCGATCTTCGCCAAGTTCGCCGCCATGCCGCTGGAGGATGTGGCCAAGGACCCGCAGGCCCTGAAGATGGGCGCGCGCCTGTTCGCCTCCAACTGCTCGGTATGCCACGGTTCCGACGCCCGCGGCGCCTACGGCTTCCCCAACCTGACCGACAGCGACTGGCGCTGGGGCGGTGAGCCGGAGACCATCAAGACCACCATCATGAACGGTCGCCACGGCGTGATGCCGGGCTGGGCCACGGTGATCGGCGAGCAGGGCGTGGCGGATGTGGCGGCCTTCGTGCTGACCAACCTTGACGGTCGCAAGCTGCCCGAGGACGCCAAGGCCGACCCGGCCAAGGGCCAGCAGATCTTCGCCACCAACTGCGTGGCCTGCCACGGGCCTGAAGGCAAGGGCACCCCGGCCATGGGCGCGCCGAACCTGACCCATCCGCAGGCGTTCATCTACGGCTCGAGCTTCGCCCAGTTGCAGCAGACCATCCGCTATGGCCGCCAGGGGCAGATGCCGGCCCAGGCGCAGATGCAGGGTAATGACAAGGTGCACTTGCTGGCCGCTTATGTGTACAGCTTGTCGCATCAGGCGGAAACGGCCAAGACCGAGTAAGGCAGGCCTGGCCTCTTCGCGGGTAAACCCGCTCCCACAGGTACTTCACTGAACCTGTGGGAGCGGGTTTACCCGCGAAGAGGCGGCACTGACAGCACAATTCCTGCAGGCCTCATGACCTGAATCAATTGACACCCGCCATAACACGATTCACACCATGAACCCAACGCGACTAAAGGTCGCAGCGCGCCCCGCACGCGCCATCTCAGGCGTATCATGGGCCGCAGAGCGCTAGCAGAACGCGCGAGACTGCGGCCGGCACGCACTGGCCGCGGCATTTCTCCACTGCCGTGGGACTTGATGATGAGCAAGCAAATTCCGGTACATGACGTCACCCCGCCTGCCAGCAAAGGGAAGGATTCCGTCGACCTCTACGCCTCGCGCGAAAAAATCTACACCCGCGCCTTCACCGGTATCTTCCGCAGGCTGCGGATGGCTGGTGGCGCAGTGCTGTTCCTGCTGTACTTCGGCACCGTCTGGCTGAACTGGGGCGGCCACCAGGCCGTCTGGTGGAACCTGCCCGAACGCAAGTTCTACATCTTCGGCGCCACCATCTGGCCCCAGGACTTCATCCTGCTCTCGGGCATCCTGATCGTCGCCGCCTTCGGCCTGTTCTTCATCACCGTATACGCCGGGCGGGTCTGGTGCGGCTATACCTGCCCGCAGAGCGTGTGGACCTGGGTGTTCATGTGGTGCGAGAAAGTCACCGAGGGTGATCGCAACCAACGCATGAAACTGGACAAGGCGCCCATGAGCGCCAACAAGTTCCTGCGCAAGCTGGCCAAGCACGGCCTGTGGCTGCTGATCGGCTTCGTCACCGGCATGACCTTCGTCGGCTACTTCTCGCCGATCCGCGAGCTGGCCATCGAGTTCTTTACCGGTCAAGCCGATGGCTGGGCCTACTTCTGGGTCGGCTTCTTCACCCTCGCTACCTACGGCAACGCCGGCTGGCTGCGCGAGCAGGTGTGCATCTACATGTGCCCGTACGCGCGCTTCCAAAGCGTGATGTTCGACAAGGACACCCTGATCGTCTCCTACGACCCGCGCCGCGGCGAGACCCGCGGCCCGCGCAAGAAAGACATCGACTACAAGGCCAAGGGCCTGGGCGACTGCATCGACTGCACCATGTGCGTACAGGTCTGCCCCACCGGCATCGACATCCGTGACGGCCTGCAGATCGAGTGCATCGGCTGCGCCGCCTGTATCGACGCCTGCGACAGCATCATGGACAAGATGAACTATCCCAAGGGCCTGATCAGCTACACCACCGAGCACAACCTGTCCGGGCAGAAGACCCACATGCTGCGCCCGCGCCTGATCGGCTATGCCCTGGTGCTGCTGGTGATGATCGGCGCCCTGGCCACCGCCTTCGCCACCCGTTCGCTGATCGGTTTCGACGTGGCCAAGGACCGCGTGCTGTACCGCGAGAACGCCCAGGGCCGGATCGAGAACGTCTACAGCCTGAAGGTGATGAACAAGGACCAGCGCGACCACGTCTACGTGCTTGACGCCGCCGGCCTGCCCGACCTCAAGCTCGAAGGCCAGCGTGAGATCCGCGTGAGCGCCGGCGACATCGTCAACCTGCCGGTGCAGTTGTCGGTCGCCCCGGAACAACTGCCCTCGACCACCAACGAAATCACCTTCATCCTCAAGGACGCCGACGACAGCGCCAGCCAGGTTGAAGCCAAGAGCCGCTTCATCGGCCCACAGATCCGCTGAGAGAGAACACCAACAATGCCTGCAGCCACCGCCGCCAGCCCCTGGTACAAGCACCTTTGGCCCTGGATCATCATCGGCATCCTGGCCACCTCGGTGTGCCTGAGCCTGACCATGGTCAGCATTGCCGTGCGCAACCCGGACAACCTGGTCAACGACAACTATTACGAGGCCGGCAAGGGCATCAACCGCTCGCTGGACCGCGAACTGCTGGCCCAGACCCTCAACCTCAAGGCCAGCGTGCACCTGGACGAGCTGACCGGCGAAGTGGAAGTACGCCTGACCGGCAACAGCGACCCGCAGACGCTGGAGCTGAACCTGATCTCGCCGACCCAGCCGGACAAGGACCGCAAGGTGCCGCTGATCCGCACCGAGCAGGGCCGCTATGTCGGCCAGCTCGACGACAAGGTCCAGGGGCGGCGCTTCGTCGAGCTGCTGGGCAGCCAGGATGAGCATGTGTGGCGGTTGTTCGAGGAGGAGAAGGTCGAGCATGGGGTGACCTTGCAGCTGGGGGATGAGGCGTTGCAAGGTGCCGAGCACCAGCAATGAAGCGCCGCACCGCCGGGGCTGCCTTGCAGCCCTTTCGCGGCACAAGGCCGCTCCTACAGGGGAACGCGTGCTTCTGTAGGAGCGGCCTTGTGCCGCGAAAGGGGCGCAAAGCGCCCCCGGCCATTCCAAGCCAAAAGACAGACCCAAGATGACCCAACCCACCCCCTGCTACCACTGCGCCCTGCCCGTCCCCGCCGGCAACCGCTTCACCGCCGTGGTCCTCGGCGAGCCGCGACAGTTCTGCTGCCCCGGCTGCCAGGCAGTGGCCGAGTCCATCGTCGCCGGCGGCCTGGAGCACTACTACCAGCACCGCAGCGACACCAGCGCCAACCCCGAAGCCCTACCCCGCCAGCTCCAGGATGAACTGGCGCTGTACGACCGCAGCGACGTGCAACAGACGTTCGTTCGCCATGAAGGCGAGCTGGCCGAAACCATCCTGATGGTCGAGGGCATCAGCTGCGCCGCCTGCGGCTGGCTGATCGAGAAGCACCTGCGCAACCTTCCCGGCGTCGACGACGCCCGCCTGAACCTGTCCAACCACCGCCTGCTGGTCAGCTGGGACGACCAGCAACTGCCGCTGTCCAGGCTGCTGGCCGAGCTGCGCCAGATCGGCTACGCCGCCCACCCCTACCAACCCGACCAGGCCGCCGAACAGCTGGCCCGGGAAAACCGCAGCGCCCTGCGCCGCCTGGGCGTGGCCGGGCTGCTGTGGTTCCAGGCGATGATGGCGACCATGGCCACCTGGCCGGAATTCAACATCGACCTGTCGCCCGAGCTGCACACCATCCTGCGCTGGGTCGCGCTGTTCCTCACCACCCCTATCGTGTTCTACAGCTGCGCGCCGTTCTTCAAGGGCGCGGCCCGCGACCTGCGTACCCGCCACCTGACCATGGACGTCTCGGTGTCGCTGGCCATCGCCCTGGCCTACTGCGCCGGGATCTGGACCGCGATCACCGGCAGCGGCGAGCTGTACTTCGACACCGTCGGCATGTTCGCCCTGTTCCTGCTCACCGGCCGCTATCTGGAGCGCCGGGCCCGCGAGCGCACTGCGGCGGCCACCGCGCAACTGGTCAACCTGTTGCCGGCCTCGTGCCTGCGCCTGGACGCCAACGGCCAGGGCGAGCGCATCCTGCTTGGCGAACTGCAGTGCGGCGACCGGGTGCAGGTGCTGCCCGGCGCGGTGATCCCGGCCGACGGGCTGATCGTCGACGGGCGCTCCAGCGTCGACGAGTCGCTGCTCACCGGCGAATACCTGCCCCTGGCCCGCCGCGCCGGCGACCGGGTGACCGGCGGCACCCTCAACGTCGAGAGTACCCTCACGGTCGAAGTCCAGGCCCTGGGCCAGGACTCGCGGCTGTCGGCCATCGTCCGTCTGCTGGAGCGTGCCCAGTCGGAAAAGCCGCGCCTGGCGGAAATCGCCGACCGCGCCTCGCAATGGTTCCTGCTGTTCACCCTGGTGGCGGCCGCCGTGATCGGTGTGGTCTGGTGGCAGCTTGATGCGCCCCGGGCGTTCTGGATCGTCCTGGCCATGCTGGTCGCCACCTGCCCCTGCGCCCTGTCGCTGGCCACGCCGACCGCCCTTACCGCCGCCACCGGCAGCCTGCACAAGCTCGGCCTGCTGGTCACCCGCGGGCATGTACTGGAGGGGCTGAACCAGATCGACACGGTGATCTTCGACAAGACCGGCACCCTCACCGAGGGCCGCCTGGCCTTGCGCAGCGTGCGCCCACTGGGCCGGCTGGACGGCGACCAGTGCCTGGCGCTGGCCGCCGCGCTGGAGAACCGCTCCGAGCACCCCATCGCCCGCGCCTTTGGCCGCGCCGCCGAGGCCGCCGAAAGCGTCAGCACCATGCCGGGGCTGGGCCTGGAAGGCGAGTTGGCCGGCCAGCGCCTGCGCATCGGCCAGCCCGCCTTCGTCTGCGTCCTCAGCGGCGCCGAGGTCCCCGCCGTGCCGGAGCCACGCGGGCAATGGCTGCTGCTGGGCGACCGGCAAGGGCCGCTGGCCTGGTTCGGACTGGACGACCGCCTGCGCGACGACGCCCAGGATCTGGTGGCCGCCTGCAAGGCCCGGGGCTGGCAAACGCTGCTGCTGTCCGGCGACAGCTCGCCAATGGTTGCTGAAGTGGCCACGCAACTGGGCATCGACCAGGCGATCGGCGGCCTGCGCCCGGACGACAAGCTGACCCGCCTCAAGGCCCTGCAAGGCGAAGGACGCAAGGTGCTGATGCTCGGCGACGGCGTCAACGACGTGCCGGTACTGGCCGCCGCCGACATCAGCATCGCCATGGGCAGCGCCACCGACCTTGCCAAGACCAGCGCCGACGCGGTGCTGCTGTCCAACCGCCTGCAGGCGCTGGTGCAGGCCTTCGACCTGGCTCGCCGGACCCGCCGCAACATTGTCGAGAACCTGCTCTGGGCGACGCTGTACAATGGCCTCATGCTGCCGTTCGCCGCGCTCGGCTGGATCACCCCGGTGTGGGCGGCGATCGGCATGTCGGTCAGTTCGCTGATCGTGGTGCTCAACGCCCTGCGCCTGACCCGGCTGCCCGCCGAGGCGGCGCCGGGCGCGCGCGAGCCGACGTCGCTCGAAAGGAAACCGCTATGCCCGCCCTCTACGTGATGATCCCCGCCGCCCTGCTGCTGGTCGGCGTCGCCGTGTACATCTTCTTCTGGGCGGTGGACAGCGGCCAGTACGACGACCTCGAAGGCCCGGCCCACAGCATCCTGTTCGATGACCAGGACCCGCGCCACCAGGCCGCCGTGAAGCCCGGGGACGAACAGCCCGACGACAAGGACCCCGCGCCACGTGCCTGAACTGATTCCACTGCTGGGCTCGGCGCTGGTCCTGGGCCTGCTTGGTGGCGGCCACTGCCTGGGCATGTGCGGCGGCCTGATGGGCGCCCTCACCCTGGCCATCCCTGCTGAACAGCGCGGCCGCCGCCTGCGCCTGCTGCTGGCCTACAACCTCGGGCGCATCCTCAGCTATGCCGCCGCCGGCCTGTTGCTGGGCCTTGCCGGCGTGGCGCTGGCCAGTAGCCCGCTGGCCATCGGCTTGCGCGTTGTCGCGGCACTGCTGCTGATCGCCATGGGCCTGTACCTGGCCGGCTGGTGGAGCGGCCTGACCCGAATCGAGGCGCTCGGCCGCGGCCTGTGGCGCCATGTGCAACCGATCGCCACCCGCCTGCTGCCGGTGTCCAGCCTGCCTCGCGCCCTGCTGCTGGGCGCCCTGTGGGGCTGGCTGCCGTGCGGGCTGGTGTACAGCACCCTGCTGTGGGCGGCGAGCCAGGGCGATGCGCTGCACAGCGCGGCGCTGATGCTGGCGTTCGGCGTCGGCACCTGGCCGGTGCTGCTGGCCACCGGGCTTGCCGCCGAGCGCGTGGGTCGCCTGCTGCGCAAGCGCGGGGTGCGCATGGCCGGCGGCGTGCTGGTGATCCTCTTTGGCCTGTGGACACTGCCCGGACCTCACCAGCATTGGTTGATGGGGCATTGATCGCGGGGCAAGCCCGCTCCCACGCCAGCCCCGCGACGGCGCCAACTCACCTTGATACAAATCAACACGACTTCTTACATCCGCCCCTAGACTCCGGACACTGCAGCTCTATCCGGGGACCACCCACATGCTCGACGACCTACGCTGGGACGCCGACCTGATTCGTCGCTACGATCTGGCCGGGCCACGCTACACCTCCTATCCGACCGCCGTGCAATTGCACGGCGAAGTGGGCTCGTTCGACCTGCTTCACGCCCTGCGCGAAAGCCGCCGCGCCACGCGCCCGCTGTCGCTGTACGTGCACGTGCCGTTCTGCGCCAACATCTGCTACTACTGCGCCTGCAACAAGGTCATCACCAAGGACCGTGGCCGCGCCGCGCCCTACCTGCAGCGCCTGGAGCAGGAGATCCAGCTGATCGCCTGCCACCTCGACCCGAAACAGGTGGTCGAGCAGCTGCACTTCGGCGGCGGCACGCCGACTTTTCTCAGCCATGTCGAACTGCGCCAGCTGATGGCCACCCTGCGCCAGCACTTCCACCTGCTGGACGACGACTCCGGCGACTACGGCATCGAGATCGACCCGCGCGAGGCCGACTGGTCGACCATGGGCCTGCTGCGCGAGCTGGGCTTCAACCGCGTCAGCCTCGGCGTGCAGGACCTCGACCCGGCCGTGCAGCGCGCGGTCAACCGCCTGCAGAGCCTGGAGCAGACCCGCACCCTGATCGAGGCGGCGCGCACCCTGCAATTTCGCTCGATCAACCTCGACCTGATCTACGGCCTGCCCAAGCAGACCCCGGAGGGCTTCGCCCGCACCGTCGACGAGGTGATCCGCCTGCAGCCCGACCGTCTGTCGGTTTTCAATTACGCGCACCTGCCCGAGCGTTTCATGCCCCAGCGGCGCATCGACAGCGCCGACCTGCCGGCGCCGGCGGCCAAGCTGGAAATGCTCCACGCCACCATCGACCAGCTGACCGCCGCCGGCTACCGCTACATCGGCATGGACCACTTCGCCCTGCCCGACGACGAGCTGGCCATTGCCCAGGAAGAAGGCACCCTGCAGCGCAACTTCCAGGGCTACACCACCCATGGCCACTGCGACCTGATCGGCCTGGGCGTGTCAGCGATCAGCCAGATCGGCGACCTGTACTGCCAGAACAGCAGCGACCTCAACACCTACCAGGACACCCTCTCCACCGCCCAGCTGGCGACCCAGCGCGGCCTTCTGTGCAACCAGGACGACCGTCTGCGCCGGGCGGTGATCCAGCAACTGATCTGCCACTTCGAACTGGATTTCGAGGCATTCGAGCAGGCCTTCACCATCGATTTTCGTGGCTACTTCAAGGAGCTGTGGCCACAGCTGCAAGCCATGCAGCGCGACGGCCTGATCAGCCTGGACAGCAAAGGCATCCGCATCCTGCCAGCCGGTCGCCTGCTGGCGCGCTCGGTATGCATGGTGTTCGACGCCTACCTCGCGCAGCAGAATCGCCAGCGTTTCTCCCGGGTGATCTGAGGCGATTGAGGCGTTTCACCGCATGGACAGCCCGCCTTTCGGGGCACACTATGGACAGTTGAACGGTAGCGGAACACCCCTTCCCCGCCGTCGCTAGCGTGCACCAAAAATGCGCACACTGGCCTACAGCCCATGCCGCAGGTTATCCTTACGGCTTATGTGTGCTTTCCCACAAGGATCGAAAGAAATGTCCGAGCCAGTAAAACTGCGCCCACACAACCAGGCCCACTGCAAGGATTGCAGCCTGGCCCCCCTGTGCCTGCCCCTGTCCCTGAACCTGGAAGACATGGATGCACTGGATGAAATCGTCAAACGCGGCCGCCCGTTGAAGAAAGGCGAGTTCCTGTTCCGCCAGGGTGACAATTTCGGCTCGGTCTACGCGGTCCGCTCTGGCGCCCTGAAAACCTTCAGCCTCAGCGATGCCGGCGAAGAGCAGATCACCGGCTTCCACCTGCCCAGCGAGCTGGTCGGCCTGTCCGGCATGGACACCGAGGCCTATCCGGTGTCGGCCCAGGCCCAGGAAACCACCTCGGTGTGCGAGATCCCCTTCGAGCGCCTCGACGAGCTGTCGGTGCAGCTGCCGCAGCTGCGCCGCCAGCTGATGCGGGTGATGAGCCGCGAGATCCGCGACGACCAGCAGATGATGCTGCTGCTGTCGAAAAAGACCGCAGACGAGCGCATCGCCACCTTCCTGGTCAATCTGTCGGCACGCTTCCGTGCCCGCGGCTACTCGGCCAACCAGTTCCGCCTGAGCATGTCGCGCAACGAGATCGGCAACTACCTGGGCCTGGCGGTGGAAACCGTGTCGCGGGTGTTCACCCGCTTCCAGCAGAACGGCCTGCTCAAGGCCGAGGGCAAGGAAGTGCACATCCTCGATCCGATCCAGCTGTGTGCGCTGGCCGGTGGTGCGCTGGACGCCTGATTGCCCTGCGGACGGGGTATACTGGCGCCGAGTTTTTCCAGGATACCCGCCCATGTACAGCGACACCTTCGACCTCAAAGCCCTGATCCGCCCGGTAGTGGACTTCCCCAAGCCGGGCGTGATCTTCCGCGACATCACCCCGCTGTTCCAGTCGCCGCGCGGGCTGCGCTATGTCGCCGACCAGTTCATCGAGCGCTATGTCGAAGCCGAGTTCAGCCATATCGGCGCCATGGACGCGCGGGGCTTCCTGATCGGCTCGATCATCGCCCACCAGCTGAACAAGCCGCTGATCCTGTTCCGCAAGCAGGGCAAGCTGCCGGCCGACGTGCTGTCGGAGGGTTACCAGACCGAATACGGCGAGGCCTTCCTGGAAGTGCACGCCGACAGCCTGTGCGATGGCGACTCGGTATTGATCTTCGATGACCTGATCGCCACCGGCGGCACCTTGCTGGCCGCGGCCAACCTGGTGCGCCGCACCGGCGCCCGGGTGTTCGAGGCGGCGGCGATCATCGACCTGCCGGAGCTGGAAGGCTCGCGCCGCCTGCAAGCGGCCGGGGTGCCGACCTTCTGCCTGACCGAGTTTTCCCTGAGCGAATACTGAGTTCGCGTTGGCGATGCTTTGCTAGGGCTTACAGCCAGCCTCCTTCAAGGTTTTGCGATTTTTTGGATATGACCGTTCCAACTCAGGATTGCCGGGGTCGCTTTGCGACCCTTTCGCGGCACAAGGCCGCTCCTACAGGGGGGCACAGTCGCCTGTAGGAGCGGCCTTGTGCCGCGAAAGGGCTGCAAGGCAGCCCCGGCACATCCAAGCCGAACGCCAAATATCGACACCTTGAAAGGGCTGGGTCTTACAGCGAAATCGGCCTGCGTCCGGCAAATGCATGGGCCAGCGTCCCGCCATCCACCAGCTCCAGCTCCCCGCCCAACGGCACGCCATGGGCAATACGCGTGGCAGCCAGGCCCTTCTCGGCCAGCAGCTGGGCGATGTAATGCGCCGTCGCCTCCCCTTCCACCGTAGGGTTGGTGGCCAGGATCACCTCGCTGAAGGTGCCCTGCTCCTCGATCCGCGCCATCAACTGCGGAATACCGATGGCCTCAGGCCCCAGGCCATCGAGCGGCGACAGGTGCCCCTTGAGCACGAAGTAGCGACCGCGATAGCCGGTCTGCTCCACCGCGTACACATCCATCGGCCCCTCCACCACACACAGCTGGCTGTCGTCGCGGCGCGGATCGGCGCACTGCGGGCACAGCTCCTGCTCGGTCAGGGTCCGGCACTGTCGACAGTGGCCAACGCCCTCCATGGCCTGGCTCAGGGCCTGGGCCAGGCGCGTGCCGCCGCTGCGGTCGCGTTCGAGCAGTTGCAGGGCCATGCGTTGGGCGGTTTTCTGACCGACGCCGGGCAGGATGCGCAGGGCGTCGATCAGTTGGCGGATCAGGGGGCTGAAGCTCATGTGTGCAGGCCTGCCAATTCAGGAAACAGAATGAACAAGGGAGCAACGACCGTCGGGTCGTTGCTCCCCATTTGAAGCCAGAAGCCGATCAGAACGGCATCTTGAAACCAGGCGGCAGCTGCATGCCAGCGGTCATGCCGCCCATCTTTTCCTGACTGCTCTGCTCGATCTTGCGCACGGCGTCGTTCAGCGCGGCGGCGATCAGGTCCTCGAGCACTTCCTTGTCGTCGGCGTCGGTCGACATCAGGCTCTGGTCGATGCTGACGCGCTTGACGTCGTGGCGACCGGTCATCACCACGCTGACCAGGCCGCCGCCGGACTGGCCGGTGACTTCCGCGTTGGCCAGCTCTTCCTGCATCTTCTGCATCTTTTCCTGCATCTGCTGGGCCTGCTTCATCAGGCCGGCCATGCCACCTTTCATCATGGGGTATACCTCGATTGGGTCATGTGATGCGGCCCGGCACAGGCGGGCCACATGGTTATCCGTTCATTGGCCCTGGCTGGCCAGGGCGTCTACAGGCTCAATAGTATCCTGCCTGACCGTCGCGCCGAACTGCCGGATCATCTGCTGGATGAGCGGATCCTGCTCGATCGACACAACCGCATCATGCTGACGCTCGGCACGCTTGCGCGAGGCGGCCTGGGCCGGGGTCTCCTGCTCGGGGCGGATCAACTCGATCTTCAGGCGGATCTCGCGACCCAACTGCTGGTTGAGCGCGTCGTTCAGGCGGCGCTGCTGCGTCGAGTTGAACAGCGCGCCCTGCCCCGGGTCCAGGTGCAACAGCCAGTCATCGCCATCGGCGGCGATCAGCGTACAGTTTGCGGCGATGTTGCCTGTCATACCGGAGACAGGCAACTGTGGGAATAATTCCAGCCATTGCAGGGCGAGGCCGCTCGCGGGCATGGCCGCCGGCAGCGGCTCCGGCGCCTGGGCGGGCGCCTCTTCCTGCACGTGCTCGGCCAACTCGTCCAGGTAGCTGAAGCCGGCCGGGTCGCTGTCGGGCGTGTAGTAGTCCTCGTCCGCCGGCGGCTCGTCGTCGCGCTCCATGCCCGCCGGGCTGTAGGCCGACGGATCGAATGGCGGCTCGTCGTAGTCCGACTGCGGGTTGGCGGCTTCGACCGCAGGTGCAGGCTCGGGCGGCAGCTCGGGCGCAACCGGCGCCGGCGCGGCAACGGGCTCCTCCCAAGGCAGGTCGATGACCTCCTCGACGGGCTGCGGCTCGGGCTCTGGTTCTGATTGCGGTTGCGGTGCCTCGATAACCTCGGCAACGGCCGGCACTTCGACGACTGGCGGCTCTGGCTGTACAGATGGCTCAGCCACGGGCTCCGGCGCGACCGTTTCAGCGACAGGGCTGGCGGCAACGGGCGGCGCCACGACCGCAGGCGCCGCTGCCACCGGTTGGGCCGGATCAGCTGTGGCTTGGCTGATCCCCACCGGCTTTAGTACCGGCTTCGGTGCATCGTCGGTGTCGGCCGGGCGGAAGGCCAGCATGCGCAGCAGGACCATTTCGAAGCCACCACGCGGGTCCGGCGCCAGCGGCAGGTCGCGTCGGCCGATCAGGCCCATCTGGTAGTAGAACTGCACATCCTCGGCCGGCAGGGCCTGGGCCAGCGCCAGCACGCGCTCACGGTCGCCCTGGCCGTTGTCGACCGCCTCGGGCAGGGCCTGGGCAATCGCCACCCGGTGCAGCACGTTGAGCATTTCCGACAGTACGCCGTTCCAGTCCGGACCTTGTTCGGCCAGATCGCGCACCGCCTCCAGCAATGCCCGGGCATCGCCCTCGAGCAACGCCTGCAGCACACCGTACACCTGGCCATGGTCGAGAGTGCCGAGCATCGCCCGCACATCGGCGGCCAGCACCTTGCCCTCGCCGAAGGCGATAGCCTGGTCGGTCAGGCTCATGGCGTCGCGCATCGAACCATCGGCGGCGCGACCGAGCAACCACAGGGCGTCGTCCTCGAACGGCACGTTCTCGGCGCCCAGCACATGGGTCAGGTGCTCGACCACCCGTTCCGGGCTCATGTTCTTTAGCGAGAACTGCAGGCAGCGCGACAGGATGGTCGCCGGCAGCTTCTGCGGGTCGGTGGTGGCGAGGATGAACTTGACGTAGGGCGGCGGCTCTTCCAGCGTCTTCAACAAGGCGTTGAACGAGTGGGTGGAGAGCATGTGCACTTCGTCGATCAGGTAGACCTTGAAGCGCCCGCGGCTTGGCGCGTACTGCACGTTGTCGAGCAGTTCGCGGGTGTCCTCGACCTTGGTGCGACTGGCGGCGTCGATCTCGATCAGGTCGACGAATCGGCCCTCGTCGATCTCCCGGCACACCGAACAGGTGCCGCACGGCGTGGAGGTGATGCCAGTCTCGCAGTTCAGGCACTTGGCGATGATCCGCGCAATGGTGGTCTTGCCCACGCCCCGGGTACCGGTGAACAGGTAGGCGTGGTGCAGGCGCTGGTTGTCCAGGGCGTTGATCAAAGCCTTGAGCACATGGGTCTGGCCGACCATTTCGCGGAACGAGCGCGGACGCCATTTACGTGCAAGAACCTGATAACTCATCAAAAAACCATCGTGACCGGAGCGGGCGGAAAGAGCGCTAATGCTAGCGGAGCGGGGCCGAAATTGCACCCTGCCGATCTCGACTAAGCTCAGTAGCGGGCACACGGACGGCGGATCAGGGAGGATGAGGCGTGCGGCGAGTCCTGGCTATCCTGTTGCTGTGGACCACCCAAAGCATGGCGCACCCGCCGGTGCTGCGCTTTTCCGTCGCCGAAAGCTGGAGCATGCCGTTGATGCGCACCGAGGACCAGCAACCGGTGGAAGGCATCCTTTTCGAGCTGATGCAGGCCATTGCCCGGGAGGTCGACGCCCGCCCGCAATACCACGTGATGGCCCGCCTGCGCCTGCAGGAGGCGATGCAGGCCGGCGAAATCGACGTGCGCTGCTACGTCTCCACCCAGTGGCTGACCGACCGGCCGGGCGACTTCCTGTGGAGCATCCCCGTCATCGAACAGCGTGACCTGCTGATCGGCCGCCCCGGCGACAGCGGCCCCACCCACCCGGAAGCACTGCCGCCGCAGGCTATCGGCACTGTACTCGGCTACACCTACCCCACCCTCGAACCCCTGTTCAGCCAGGGCCGCCTGCAACGCGAGGACAGCCGCAACCAGTTGCTGGCCCTGCAGAAGCTCCAGGCCGGACGCTTTCGCCACGCGATCAGCAACCAGTTGTCATTGCAATGGTACAACCGCTCCCTGCCGCCGGGGCAACGCCTGCAAGCCTTGGCCGTGCTGGAAGAGCAAGCGCTGGGCTGCATGGTGCGCAATGATCCCCAACTACCGACCCAAGGTGTGCTCAGGGCGCTGGTGCGGATCAAGGAGTCCGGGGAGATGAAGCGGATTGTCGAGCGGTATACCGACGGCCAGGTCTTTCAAGGTGCTCGACGTTAGTGTTGCAGCGCCTATCAGTTCGAGCGCCGCCCGCGCGGCGCATCGCGGCGCAAGGCCGCTCCTACATCTGTTTCGGGCCAGTCAATCCTGTGCCATTACCTGGTCCGCCTTGTTGGTCCGACACGGTTTCAGCGTGGGCACCACTGCCGCCTCATCTGTCTCAAGACATGCACCAAGGCGGGCAACCATGGCCTGACAGGTTCGGCACGTTGCAAAAAATGTAGGAGCGGGCTTGTCCCGCGATGCGCCGCGCGGGCGGCGCTCGATCTGATAGGCGCTGCAGGGGTTGCAGCGGACATCTGGAGGCCCTCACCCAAGGCAAGCATGACGCAGGCTCCATTGATCCAAACACACCTGTTTAGCCTGTCAGCCCTCCCCGAACCCCTGCCAGCACTACCGCACTCAGGAACAACCCAAAACCGAACACGCCATGCGTGGCCAAGCTACGCAGGCAACTCCTGAGCGGCGTCGGGGTACGGCTGGCAAAATACCCCGCCCCAAACGCGGGCTGCACCACACACAACGGCACCAGCACCGAGACCACCCCGAACAGCAACGCGGGCCACAGGAGCGGCCCCTGCAACCACCCCTCCCCTGCAATTGCCACCAGTAACGCCGCAAACACCAGCCCCGTGGCGTAATGGAGCAACCAGCCCCACGCCAGTTCCCCCCTGACCGGCGCAGCCTTGCCGATCGCCGCATGCCGCCAGCACCCCGCGAACAGGTGGCCCGCCCAGCGCCCGACCATCGCGTAGTTCAGGGTGGTAATGCCCAGGCGCCTGAGCAGCAGGGTCCACAGGTCCATGACCAGGGTGGCGCCGATGCCGATCAGCAGAATGGAAAATACGAGAGAAGAAACGCTCATGACAAAAGCCCTTGGCAGATTGACGGAAAGGTCGATGCCGAGCAGCATGCAAGTTGAAGTCAACTTCAAGTCAAGGGAGCCGCGATGGACATTGCCGATGTCGCCAGGCGCACCGGAGTGCCGGCGTCGACATTGCGTTACTACGCGAACAAGGGCTTGCTCACATCACTCGCTGGCCGCGGCCAGCGCCGGCAATTCCCGGCGGATACGCCCGAACGCCTGGCCCTGATCGCCCTGGGCCAGGCGGCGGGATTTTCGCTGGACGAAGTGGCGGCGATGCTGGACGAGCAACGGGTCGACCGAGCGCTGCTGCTGGCCAAGGCCGATGAGATCGAGCAGAAGATCAAGCGCCTGCAGGCGATGAGCAAAGGGCTGCGGCATGCGGCGGTGTGCCCCGAGGAGAACCACCTGCAGTGCCCGACCTTCCAGCGATTGATGCAAGTGTCGGCCAGCAGGGGCAAGCGTGGGAGTCGCCTGGCCCCGCGATGAGGCCCACCAGACCAGAGCACGGCGGCGGGTTCAGTAGCCGTGCAACTCGCGGAACGGCTGGCCCTTGTGGTAATTGATCCACTCTTCCACATCATAGGGCAGGTACAACTGCCGCCGCGCCCGCGACAGGGCAATGTACACCGCGCAGATCCGCGCATCGAAGGCGTAGGCGTCCTTGAAGCGCTGAGTGGTCATCAGCTCCGGCGTCAACAGCACCTTATCGAACTCCAGGCCACCGGCCTCCTCGGCCATCAACAGCGTGAGGCTGGCAGGCTGCGCGGCGACGCGCGCATCCAGACCGGTCAGGTCGGCAAGCTTGAAACCCGCCTCCAGCCGCGCCTCGACCCATTGGAACGCGGCATCGAAACGCTCGGACTCGCGCACCTGCTGCCAGTCGAGCAGGTGCGCGAAGTACCCATGCGGCCCTTCGGCGTCCTGCCCCGGCGCATAGAACGCCGACCTGAACAGGCCAATCGCGGTGACCATGAAACGGCGCATGTCCGGCCAGTCGGGGAAGTTCAGCAGGCAGTTGGACTCGGCCATCTCCATGGCCCAGCGCATCGTGTCCCAGCGCGAGGCAGTCAGTACCACGCAGCCCTCGGGCGGGACAAAACCTTCGGGGAAGTGCTCGATGCCGACATCGACATGCCGCGCCGCCTCGAACGCGACCTTGGATTTTTTCGAGTGCACACCGATCAACGGGTTGATCAGGCGCTCCACCTTGGGCCCGGAGCGCACGGCGAAGGCCATGTCCTTCTGCCGTACCTGACGCTCGCGCCTGACCACCTCGCCGCTGGCCTTCTGGTATTCGTCGCCCAGGGTGATCAGCACCTGGCGGCCACGCTCGATGACCTGCAGCAGCGAGGCCGGCACATCCTGGCTCTCGTCGATGATCACATGGCTGAAGCGCCCGGGCACGCTGCAGCCACCCAGGCTGGCGCGCTTGAGCAGCAGCAACGCCTCGAACCCGGTCTGCGTACCCCAGCTCGGCTGCGCCTCCAGGTAACGCCACAGGCGGCTGGCGTACTCGAGCAGCACCTGGGCATCGAGGCTGGACAGCGCCTGGCGAAAGTGCGGCAGGTGGTGGTTGGACAGGCTGTAGTCCCGCGACTCGCAATAGTTGCGCAGCACTTCCAGGCAGATATCCAGGGCGTGCTCGGCGTCGTACTGGCGCAGCCCGACGATCCCCAGCTCTTCGGCCAGCCGGCGCTTGCCGGGGCCGCGCGGCGCCGTCCGGGCGGAAACCGGCCGGTTATCCTTGAGCAGGGCCCGGGCGAACTGGCCGAAGGTCATGCCGACCTTGGCCTGGGCATCCAGCCCCATGCGCCGACGCAGGGTACCGAGCTTGGCCGGTGTGCGCGCCAGGGCCAGCACCCGGCCACGCGGCAGGCATTCCATCAGGGCGCCGAGCAGGTAGCTCTTGCCGATCCCGGCATAGCCCTGCACGTGGATATCCTCGTCGAGGTTGGCCTGGATGACCTTGAGCAGCTTGTCCTGCTCGACGGTCAGCCAGCGCTCGCTGTCGAAGCCGGTGGTCACCCGCTGGCTGAACGGGTTGTCACTGTGATGCAGGCGGATGCGGTAGTCGAAATCCCATTTGCCATCCGCCAGCAGGTACTCCCGCGCCTGCACCTGTTCGGCATCGAGCAGGCGCAGTTTCGAGCCCTTGATCACCTCGAGGCCGAAATAGAGCTTGCGCGCATCGAACAGCCGACGGGCCTCGGACAGCAAGCCCACGCCAGGCGAGTGCGCGCCATCGACCGCCCACGCCAGCAGCTTGCCCAGGACCTTTTCCGCCGCCCGCGCATCGACCTGGCCCGGTGCCTGGGCCAGGTTCTGGATCACCAGTATTGCTGCCAGCTCCGGCTCGCCCAAGGCGTCGAGCGCAGGCGCGCCCTCGGCCTGCAGCAAGGCCTGGCATACCTCTGCGCTGACCGGCAGGTACACCGGATGGGAAAAGTCGAAGTGCTCGGGCTGCATATCGGTACGGGTCCGGGGATCACTCAAGGGTTGTCGGATTCAGCGGCCTGCCCCACCACCAGTTCGAAGCGGTAGGCTCCCAACGACCCCGCCATGTCGCCGGGATAGCTGATACCCGCCTGCGGCGCATCAAGTACGCCATCGAGCTCATGCAGGGCCAGTTCCAGCAACTTGCGCAAGTCACGCACCGAGTGCGCCGACACCTGCACCTGCAACGCGAAGGCCGCCGCGTCAGCCGTCACTGCCACAGGGGCAGCCGCTTCCTCGAGGATGCGCTCATGCTCTTCTTCCATCTGGTCGAGCACCTGCGACAGCTCCAGCACACGCTCGGGGCTGGCGGCCATCTGGTCCTTGATTTCCAGGCGGCGCATCTGCCACTCACGGATTTTCTGGCGGGTGAGGTCGTCGACATGTTCCACGGTCGCTATCTCCTGGCCGAATGGGCTGACACGATGGGATGCATGATAAGGCGCTGCGCGGGATCGTGCAGGCGGAAAACGGTGCGAGGGTGTAAAGAAAAGCGTCTGATGGGCGACGCCTGGCGGGTACGCCGGAAAATTCCTGCGCCCAAAATGGAGGCGGCCCCACCAGCCACACCCCGGCACTCGATGTTCCCGCTATGGCTGCTCCCTTCCGGGCCTGACCAGGTTAACGGGTAATCAATGCGGGGGGACCGATGGGGCCACCACGACGGCTCGTCAGCTGACGAGCCGCGCCATTGTACAGCGCCGGGGCGAAGTTACAACCTTTGATCGTGAAAAAACCATCATTTCTCAAGGACTTGTGGCAAATCTATCGCGGGGCAAGCCCGCTCCCACGCATCATCACCCGTGGGAGCGGGCTTGCCCCGCGATAAGGCCTGCGGGTTCAGACGCTGATGCCGCGCTCCGTCAGGAAGCCCACGAACGCCTCCTCGTCCATCACCGCCACGCCCAGCTCGCCGGCCTTGGCCAGCTTGGAGCCGGCGCCGGGGCCGGCGACCACACAGTGGGTCTTGCCCGACACGGAACCCGCGACCTTGGCCCCCAGGCTTTCCAGCTTCTCCTTGGCGATATCGCGGCTCATGCGTTCCAGGGTGCCGGTCAGCACCCAGGTCTGGCCGGCCAGCGGCAAGCCCTCGGCGGACTTCTTCTCGCACGACCAGTGCATGCCGAATTCCAGCAACTGGGCCTCGATGGCACGGGCCAGCTGCTGGTTGGCCTCGACCTTGAAGAACTCGCGCACCCCGTCGGCGGCCTTGGTATTCAGGGCCTGGCGCAAGTCGATGCCATCGGCGGCGATGATCTTGTCCAGCGTACCCAGCTTGTCCACCAGCTTCTCGGCGCCGGTCGGGCCGACCGAGGGGATGTCGAGCTTGGCCAGCATCCCGGCCAGCGTGGTGCTGGCGGCGAACTCGGCGGCAAGCTCGCCCTCGTCCTGCAACTGCATGCCACTGGCCAGCAACTGCGCGATGACCTCGCGATTGTGCGCGTCCTCGAAGAAATTGTGGATCTCGTGGGCAACCTCTAGGCCTATGTCCGGCAGATAGGTCAGCACCTGCGGCAACGCCACCTGCACCCGCGCCAGGCTGCCCAGGGAGCGGGCCAGGACCTTGGCGGTCTCCTCGCCGACATCGGGGATGCCCAGCGCATAGATGAAGCGCGCCAGGCTCGGGCGCTTGCTCGCCTCGATGGCGGCCAGCAGCTTGTTGCTCGATACCTCGGCAAAGCCTTCCAGCGCCACCACCTGGTCGAAGGTCAGGTGATAGAGATCGGCCGGTGAGCGGATCAGGTTCTCGTCGACCAGCTGCTCGACGCTCTTCTCGCCCAGGCCGTCGATGTCCATGGCCCGGCGCGATACGTAGTGGATGATCGCCTGCTTGAGCTGGGCAGCGCAGCTCAGGCGCCCCACGCAACGGTACACCGCGCCTTCGCTGGTGGTTTCCTTGCCCTTGCTGCGCTTGACCAGCTGGGTGCGCTCGACCTGCGAGCCGCACACCGGGCACTGCGTGGGCACCTCGACCGGCCGGGCGTCCTGCGGACGGCGGTCGAGCACCACCTGCATCACCTGCGGGATCACATCGCCGGCGCGGCGGATAATCACCGTGTCGCCGATGCGCAGGCCCAGGCGGGCGATCTCGTCCATGTTGTGCAAGGTGGCGTTGGACACGGTCACGCCGGCCACCTTGACCGGCTTGAGCCGCGCCACCGGGGTCACCGCGCCGGTGCGGCCAACCTGGAACTCGACGTCGAGTACCTCGGTGAGCTCTTCCATGGCCGGGAACTTGTGGGCGATCGCCCAGCGTGGCTCGCGGGCGCGGAAGCCCAGCTCACGCTGGGAGGCCAGGCTGTTGACCTTGAACACCACACCGTCGATCTCGTAGGGCAGGCCATTGCGACGGGCACCGATATCGCGGTAGTAGGCCAGGCACTCCTCGATGCCGGCGGCATGGCGCAGCTCGCGGCTGATCGGCAACCCCCAGGTCTTGAGCTTTTCGAGGATGCCGATATGGCTGTCGCCAAAAGGCTCGGATACCTGGCCGACGCCATAGCAGCAGAATTCCAGCGGGCGGCTGGCGGTGATCTTCGAGTCCAGCTGGCGCAGGCTGCCGGCCGCAGCGTTGCGCGGGTTGGCGAAGGTCTTGCCGCCGGCGTCGGCCTGGGCGGCGTTAAGCCGGTCGAAACCGGCCTTGCTCATGTACACCTCGCCGCGCACTTCCAGCACCGCCGGCCAGCCCTCGCCCTGCAGCTTGAGCGGGATGTTGCGCACGGTGCGCACGTTGGTGCTGATGTCCTCGCCGGTGGTGCCGTCGCCGCGGGTGGCGCCCTGCACCAGCTGGCCATCGCGGTACAGCAGGCTCACCGCCAGGCCGTCGAGTTTCGGCTCGCAGCTGTAGTCCACCGCGGCCTGATCACCGCCCGGCAGGTCCAGGCCCTCCACGACGCGGCGACCGAAATCGCGCAGGTCATCCTCCTCGAAGGCGTTGCCCAGGCTGAGCATCGGCACCTCGTGGCGGACCTGGCTGAAAGCCGCCAGCGCCGCACCACCGACGCGCTGGGTCGGCGAGTCCGGGGTCACCAGGTGCGGATGCTCGGCCTCCAGCGCCTTGAGCTCGTTGAACAGTCGGTCGTATTCGGCATCGGGCACGCTGGGTTCGTCGAGCACGTAATAGCGGTAGTTGTGCTGGTCGAGTTCGGCGCGCAGGGCATGGATTCGGGATTCGGCGTTCATGGTTGGTCTTCTCTTGCAAAGCAAAAGAGCAGCCCCTGGCTGCTCTTTTACTTGAATCATCGCGGCGCGGATCGAGGCAGGATCCGCCCGCTCGTAAACATCAGCGTTTCTGGGTCAGGGCGCGGCGCTCGAATTCGACGATGCGCTGACGGTAATGCTCGATGGTCTGGGCGGTCAGCACGCTGCGCTGGTCATCCTTGAGCTCACCATTGAGCTCGTGGGCCAGCTTGCGGGCGGCAGCCACCATCACGTCGAAGGCCTGCTTGGGATGACGCGGGCCAGGCAGACCGAGGAAGAAGCTCACCGCACGGGTGCTGAAGTGGTCGATGTCGTCCAGGTCGAACACGCCGGGCTTGACCGCGTTGGCCATGGAGAACAGCACTTCGCCGTGGCCGGCCATGCTCTCGTGGCGGTGGAAGATGTCCATTTCGCCGAAGCGCAGGCCGCTTTCGAGGATGTTCTGCAGCAGCGCCGGGCCCTTGAAGCCACCTTCGTCACGGGAGATGACGCTGATTACCAGCACTTCCTCGGCCGGCGGCAGCTCCTTGGCCGGCGTGCTCGGCGCGGTGAAGCCGTTGGCGCGGGTGTTGTCGGCGGCGAAATCGTCGTCGCCACCCTCGAACAGGTCGGGCTCGCGGGGCTCGGCGGCCAGGTTCAGGTCACCCTGCTGCGGCTCGCTGTGGTTGCGCTTGCCGCGCTTGGCCTTGGCCGGCTTGGGTTCGCGCTCGCGCTCCCGTTCACGCGCAGGGACGCTCACCGACGGCAGGTCGGACTCGTCCAGCTCGGGCTCTTTATGGGTATCCAGCACACGCGCAGGGCCGAGCACCTCGGCGCTGCCGCTGTCGTCGTCCGGGGCGTTGGCGTAGCTACGGTCCAGACGGAACTTCAACTTGCCCTTGCCGCCGCGCATGCGGCGCCAGCCGTCGAAAAGAATACCGGCGATGACAATGATGCCGATGACGATCAGCCACTCGCGCAGACCGATTTCCATGTAATCCCGTGCCTCTATAAAAAATATGCTTGAAAACAAAGGCTTCAAAGGCCTTTAACACGTGGCGCCAACTCTATGTTCTGACAGGCGTTTTACCCACGCAAAAAACAAGTGACATTAAGCTAGCACGACCAAAGGCAACTTTACACCGTCTGTCGCATCTGCTGAGGCTTTTGCCTACATGTTCACACCCATTCTTTACCCCTTACGCATCGACCATGGCCATTGCCTCTTCCACATCAACTGCAACAAGACGTGAACAACCCGGCTCGTGCATGGTCACCCCCATCAGCTGGTCGGCCATTTCCATGGCGATCTTGTTGTGGGTGATGTAGATGAACTGCACGGTCTCGCTCATTTCCTTGACCAGGCGGGCATAGCGCCCGACGTTGGCGTCGTCCAGCGGCGCGTCGACCTCGTCGAGCATGCAGAACGGCGCCGGGTTCAGCTTGAAGATGGCGAACACCAGGGCCAGGGCCGTCAGTGCCTTCTCGCCGCCGGACAACAGATGGATGGTGCTGTTCTTCTTGCCCGGTGGACGCGCCATGATCGTCACCCCTGTATCGAGTAGATCTTCGCCCGTCAGTTCCAGATAAGCGCTGCCGCCACCGAAAACTTTTGGGAAAAGTGCCTGTAATCCGGCATTTATCTGATCAAAGGTATCCTTGAAGCGGTTGCGGGTTTCCTTGTCGATCTTGCGGATGACGTTTTCCAGGGTCTCCAGCGCCTCGACCAGGTCGGCGTCCTGGGCGTCCAGGTAACGCTTGCGTTCGGACTGCTGTTCGTATTCCTCGATGGCCGCCAGGTTGATCGCGCCCAGGCGCTGGATGCGCGCCTCGATCTGCTCCAGTGCCTGTTCGGTACCCTGCTCGCTGGCATCGGCCTCGAGCGTGGCGAGCACGCCCTGAAGATCGTAGCCGTCGGCGAGCAGTTGTTCCTGCAAGGTCTTGCGTCGCACGTCCAGGCCCTGGGACTCCAGGCGCTGCTGCTCCAGCTGGCCGCGCAACAGTTGCGACTGCTGCTCGGCCTGGGTGCGGCGCCGTTCGGCATCGCGCAGCTCACGGTCGGCCTCGTCCATGTGCAGGCGCGCCTGGCGCATTTCCTCGTCGACGCTCATGCGTCGCTCCAGCAGCTCTTCGAGCTTGAGGCGCAATTCTTCCAGCGGCGCCTCGCCCTCCTCCAGGTTCAGGTTCAACTGCTCCTGGCGCTCGCCCAGGCGTGCGGCCTGCTGTTCCAGGCGTTCGAGGGCCTGACGGGTCGAGTCATGCTGGGCGCGCAGCGAGCCCAGGCGCACGGCCAGCTGGTGACCGTGGTCCTTGTGCTGGCGGGCCTCCTGGCGGATGCGGTCGAGACCTTCGCGCAGGGTGTCACGGCGCGCCATCAACAGCTCGCGCTGCTCGGTGTCCTGGGCCATCAGTTCCAGGGCTTCCTGCAGCAGCAGGCGCGCCTCGCCCAGCTGCTCGTGCTCCAGGGCGCGCTGCTCCTGCAGCTCGGTCAGTTCTTCCTGCAGGCGCCGGCGGCGCAGCTCCAGCTGCTCGGCACGGGCACGGCCGGCGGACAGGCGCGCCTTGAGCTCGCCGTGCTGACGGCCTTCGTCCTGACTGCGACGACGCAGCTGCTCGCGTTGCTCCTCCAGGTCGAGCTGCTGCTCGCGCAGGCGTTGCAACTGTTCGTCGAGCTGTTCGAGCAAGGCCTCCTGTTCCAACTGTTCCTGCCCCAGGCGCTCGATCTCCTGGCCACGGGCCAGCACGCCACCCTGGGCCTCGCTTCCTCGGCTGACCCGCAGGAAGTATCGCCCGACCCAATAGCCGTCACGGCTGACCAGGCTCTGCCCATCGTTCAGCGACGCCCGCCGGGCCAGGGCCTGCTCCAGGGTGTCCACCGGCATGACCTGGCCCAGCCAGGGCGACAGGTCGACGCGCCCTTCGACCTTGTCGAGCAGGCTGCCGGGGACGGTCACGCCCCCTCCCCCCGCCATCAGCAGGCGCAGTTCGCCCTGCTCCAGCGCGGCGAACTCCAGGCCGGCGAAATCATCCAGCAGCACTGCCTGCAGATCGGCGCCCAGCACCGTTTCCACCGCCAGCTCCCAGCCGGGCTCGACCCGCAGCCCCTCGGCCAGCCGTGGGCGCTGTTCCAGGCCCTGGGCGCGCAGCCAGTCGGCGGCCCCGACACCCGGTTCCAGCGCGGCCTGCTGCAAGGCTTCGAGGGACGCCAGGCGCCCGCCCAGGCGCTGCAGGTCACCCTGCTGTTGCTGCTGCGCCTGGCTGGCCTGCTGCATCTGCTCGCGCAACGCATCCAGCTGCTCGACCACCTGCCGCTCCTGCAGCTGGAGTTCCTCGAGCAGCAACTCACTGCCGGCCACCTGCTCGCCCAGGTCGCTGGTCTCGGAATCCTGCGTATCCTCACCGAGCTGGTCACGCTCTTCGCCCAGCTTGCGCTGGCGCTCGGCCAGACGCTCCAGGCTGGCCTCCAGCTGCGCCAGGCGCGCCTGCTGCACTTCGGCCTGGCGGCGCGGTTCGGCGGAGCGGGTGTTGAAGCTGTCCCACTGCTCCTGCCAGCCGTGCATGCCCAGCTCGGCCTCCTCCAGGGTCGCGGCGGCCTCCTCGGCCGCTGCCAGGGTCAGTTCCTGCTCGGGTTCGAGCATGGCCAACTCTTCACCGAGGGTCGCCAGCAAGGTGCGGTCGTGCCCCAGATGCGATTCGGTTTCCAGGCGGCTGCGCTCGGCTTCCTTGAGGTCGTCCTGCAACTGGCGCAGGCGCTGCTGGCCATGCTGGATGCTCTGCTCGACCCGGGCGATATCGCCGGCCACTGAATAGAAGCGGCCCTGCACCTGGTTGAAGCGTTCGGACAGCTCATGATGGCCGTCGCGCAGGCGCTCGATGCTGGCATCGGCGTTGCGCTGCTCGGCCACCAGCGCCTCGAAGGCGATTTCCTGGTCGCCGATGACCGTCTCGCGCTGGCGCACCCGCTGGTCCAGGTCGCGCCAGCGCAGGGCCGCCAGGCGCGCCTTGAGCTGGCGCTCCTCGGCCTTGTACTCGCGGTACTTCTCGGCGGCCTGGGCCTGTCGGTGCAGGCGCTCGAGCTGGCGCTCCAGCTCTTCGCGCAGGTCGGTCAGGCGCGCCAGGTTCTCCTGGGTGCGGCGGATACGGTTCTCGGTCTCGCGGCGGCGCTCCTTGTACTTGGAGATGCCGGCCGCCTCCTCGATGAAATTGCGCAGCTCCTCGGGCTTGGCCTCGATCAGCTTGGAGATCATGCCCTGCTCGATGATCGAGTAGCTACGCGGCCCCAGGCCAGTGCCGAGGAAGATATCGGTGATATCACGGCGCCGGCACTTGGTGCCGTTGAGGTAATAGGTGTTCTGCCCGTCGCGGGTGACCTTGCGGCGGATCGAGATCTCGGCGTAGGCGGCGTACTCGCCGACCAGGGTGTTGTCGCTGTTGTCGAACACCAGTTCGATGCTGGCCTGGCTGACCGGTTTGCGGCTGGTGGAGCCGTTGAAGATGACATCGGTCATCGACTCGCCGCGCAGGTTTTTGGCCGAGCTTTCGCCCATCACCCAGCGCACCGCGTCGATGATGTTGGACTTGCCGCAGCCATTGGGACCGACCACGGCAGCCATGTTGCTGGGAAAATTGACCGTGGTCGGGTCGACGAAGGACTTGAATCCGGCCAGGCGGATGCACTTCAGGCGCATCGGTCAGACCCGCGCCAGCGCCGCCAGCACCAGTTCGCAACTGCGCTGGCAATAGGCGGTGAGCACCTCGCGGATGCGCGGCAGGTCGCGGGCGACCACGGCTTCGAGCAGGCGGGCGAACAGCTCGAGGTAATCGACCATGTTGGCCTGGCGCTGGTCCAGGGCCAGGTAGTAGGCGCGGCTCATGGCCGGCTGCAGGTTCTCGACGGTTTCCTGCAGGTACGGGTTGTTGGCGAACGGGTAGGCGGCGCGCATCACCGCGAAGCTGTCGCCGACGAAGGCCTTGATGTCCTTGGCGGCATGGGCCTGCTTGAGGCGCTGCTGGATGTCCAGGAATGGGCGCAGGTCGCTGTCGCTGCGCCAATGCTGGGCAACAGCGTTGCCCAGCAGGATGTAGAACTCGCCCATCAGGGTGCACAGGCTGCGCACACTGTTCTCGTCCAGCTCGGTCACATGGGCGCCACGGCGCGGCAGGATCGCCACCAGGTGACGGCGTTCGAGAATGAGCAGCGCCTCGCGCACCGAGCCGCGGCTGACGTTGAGGGCCTGGGTGACCTTCTGCTCCTGGATGCGCTCGCCGGGTGCGAGTTCGCCGCGGATGATCCGCTCGGCCAGGTAGTGGGCAATTTGCTCGGAGAGGCTGTCCGGCGCCTTGAACGTCATGGTTTTCCTTCGCGATCTGGGTAGCTGTGCACAAGGGCGCGATTGTAGCGCACTTGTCCCGTGCCCGCGCAGCGGCGCGACGCGCTTTGTGCGACTGGCGGGTCAACTTTCCCACTCGGCGCGAACTATGCTTGGAGAAAGGCTCGATGAAGCGGTTCGGAAGGCCTCTGGACGAAATCTTGACCTTTGAGTCAGAAAATTATTGACCTCAGGGTCAAGCGTTGCTTAGAGTCCGCCCGAACAACAATAAAACCATTGCGAGGCCCTCCCCCGTGATCCAGTTTCTCGTCAACCAGGAGCTGCGCAACGAGCACGCCCTGGACCCGAACATGACGGTGCTGCAATACCTGCGCGAGCACCTGGGCAAACCCGGCACCAAGGAAGGTTGCGCCAGCGGCGACTGCGGCGCCTGCACCGTGGTCGTCGGCGAACTCGTCCAGAACGACCAGGGCGGCGACGCCATCCGCTACCGCAGCCTCAACTCGTGCCTGACGTTCGTGTCCTCCCTGCACGGCAAGCAGCTGATCAGCGTCGAGGGCCTCAAGCACCAGGGCGAACTGCACAGCGTGCAGAAAGCCATGGCCGACTGCCATGGTTCGCAGTGCGGCTTCTGCACCCCCGGTTTCGTCATGTCGCTGTTCGCCCTGCAGAAGAACAGCGAGGGCCACGACCTGCACCAGGCCCAGGAGGCCCTGGCCGGCAACCTGTGCCGCTGCACCGGCTACCGGCCGATCCTCGAAGCCGCCGAGCAGAGCTGCGCCCGCCCCTGCCGCGACCAGTTCGACGCCCAGCAGGCGCAGACCATCGCCCGCCTCAAGGCCATCGCCCCGCAACAGACCGGCGAGCTCAACAGCGGCGACAAGCGCTGCCTGGTGCCGCTGACCGTGGCCGACCTGGCCGACCTGTACAGCTCGCACCCCGAGGCGCGCCTGCTGGCCGGCGGCACCGACCTGGCGCTGGAGGTCACCCAGTTCCACCGCACCCTGCCGGTGATGATCTACGTCGGCCATGTCGCCGAGCTCAAGCGCATCGACAAGACCGCCACCCACCTGGAGATCGGCGCCGCCACCCCGCTGACCGACTGCTACACCGCGCTCAACGAGGAATACCCCGACTTCGGCGACCTGCTGCACCGCTTCGCCTCGCTGCAGATCCGCAACCAGGGCACCCTGGGCGGCAACATCGGCAACGCCTCGCCGATCGGCGACTCGCCGCCCCTGCTGATCGCCCTCGACGCGCAGATCGTCCTGCGTCAGGGCGAGCGCCAGCGCACCCTGGCCCTGGAAGACTACTTCATCGACTACCGCATCACCGCGCGCCAGGACAGCGAGTTCATCGAGAAGATCATCGTGCCGCGCGCCAGCAATGACTGGGCGTTCCGCGCCTACAAGGTGTCCAAGCGCCTGGACGACGACATCTCCGCCGTGTGCGCGGCGTTCAACCTGAGCATCGAGAACGGCGTGGTCAGCGGCGTGCGCATCGCCTTCGGCGGCATGGCGGCGATTCCGAAACGCGCCCGCGCCTGCGAAGCCGCGTTGCGCGGCAAGCCGTGGAACCAGGCCAACATCGAGCGTGCCTGCCAGGCCCTGGCCGAGGACTTCACCCCGCTCAGCGACTTCCGCGCCAGCCGCGAGTACCGCCTGCTGACCGCGCAGAACCTGCTGCGCAAGTACTTCATCGAACTGCAAACGCCGCACATCGAAACCCGGGTGACCGCCTATGTCTAATCATCACGCCGTCAAGAGCCAGGCCGAGATGGCCGCATTGTTCAGCCAGGACCTGACCACCGGGGTCGGCCGCAGCCTCAAGCACGACAGCGCCGACAAGCACGTGGCGGGCGAGGCGGTGTACATCGACGACCGCCTGGAATTCCCCAACCAGCTGCACGTCTATGCGCGCACCGCGGACCGCGCCCATGCGCGCATCCTGCGCATCGACACCACGCCCTGCTATCAGTTCGAAGGCGTGCGCATCGCCATCACCCACGAGGACATCCCGGGGCTCAAGGACATCGGTCCGGTGGTGGCCGGCGACCCGCTGCTGGCCATCGACAAGGTCGAGTTCTTCGGCCAGCCGGTGCTCGCCGTGGCCGCCCGCGACCTGGACACCGCGCGCCGCGCGGCGATGGCGGCGATCGTCGAGTACGAAGACCTGGAACCGGTGCTCGACGTGGTCGAGGCGCTGCGCAAGAAGCACTTCGTGCTCGACAGCCACACCCACAAGCGCGGTGATTCGGACACGGCCCTGGCCAGCGCCCCGCACCGCATCCAGGGCAGCCTGCACATCGGCGGCCAGGAGCATTTCTACCTGGAGACCCAGATCAGCTCGGTGATGCCCAGCGAAGACGGCGGCATGATCGTCTACTGCTCCACGCAGAACCCCACCGAGGTGCAGAAGCTGGTCGCCGAGGTGCTCGACGTGCCGATGCACAAGATCGTCGTCGACATGCGCCGCATGGGTGGTGGCTTCGGCGGCAAGGAAACCCAGGCCGCAAGCCCCGCCTGCCTGTGCGCGGTGATCGCGCGCCTGACCGGCCAGCCGACCAAGATGCGCCTGCCCCGCGTCGAAGACATGATGATGACCGGCAAGCGCCATCCGTTCTACGTCGAGTACGACGTCGGCTTCGACGACAGCGGCCGCCTGCACGGTATCAACTTCGACCTGGCCGGCAACTGCGGCTACTCGCCCGACCTTTCCGGCTCGATCGTCGACCGCGCCATGTTCCACTCCGACAACGCCTACTACCTGGGCGACGCCACGGTGCACGGCCACCGCTGCAAGACCAACACCGCCTCCAACACCGCCTACCGCGGCTTCGGTGGCCCGCAAGGCATGGTCGCCATCGAGCAGGTGATGGACCATATCGCCCGCCACCTGGCGCTGGACCCGCTGGCGGTGCGCAAGGCCAATTACTACGGCAAGACCGAGCGCAACGTCACCCACTACTACCAGACCGTCGAGCACAACATGCTCGAGGAGATGACCGCCGAGATCGAGGCGAGCAGCGATTACCATGAGCGCCGCGAATCGATCCGCCGCTTCAACGCCAACAGTCCGGTACTGAAAAAGGGCCTGGCGCTGACCCCGGTGAAGTTCGGTATCTCGTTCACCGCCACCTTCCTCAACCAGGCAGGTGCCTTGATCCACATCTACACCGACGGCAGCATCCACCTCAACCACGGCGGCACCGAGATGGGCCAGGGCCTGAACACCAAGGTTGCGCAGGTGGTGGCCCAGGTGTTCCAGGTCGACTTCGACCGCATCCAGATCACCGCCACCAACACCGACAAGGTGCCCAACACTTCGCCGACCGCGGCCTCCAGCGGCGCCGACCTGAATGGCAAGGCGGCGCAGAACGCCGCCGAGATCCTCAAGAAGCGCCTGACCGAGTTCGCCGCCCGGCACTACAACGTCACCGAGGAGGACGTCGAGTTCCGCAACGGCCATGTGCGCGTGCGCGACCAGATCGTCAGCTTCGAGCAACTGGTGCAGCAGGCCTACTTCGCCCAGGTGTCGCTGTCGACCACAGGTTTCTACCGCACGCCGAAGATCTTCTACGACCGCTCCCAGGCCCGTGGCCGGCCGTTCTACTACTTCGCCTTCGGCGCGGCGTGCGTGGAGGTGATCGTCGACACCCTGACCGGCGAGTACAAGATGCTGCGCGCCGACATCCTGCACGACGTCGGCGACTCGCTGAACCCGGCCATCGACATTGGCCAGGTCGAGGGCGGCTTCGTCCAGGGCATGGGCTGGCTGACCACCGAGGAGCTGGTGTGGAATGCCAAGGGCAAGCTGATGACCAACGGCCCGGCCAGCTACAAGATCCCGGCGGTGGCCGACATGCCGATCGACATGCGTGTGAAGCTGGTCGAAAACCGCAAGAACCCCGAGGACACGGTGTTCCATTCCAAGGCCGTGGGCGAGCCGCCGTTCATGCTCGGTATCGCCGCCTGGTGCGCGATCAAGGACGCAGTGGCGAGCATCGCCGACTACCGTGTGCAGCCCGAGATCGACGCGCCGTCGACGCCGGAGCGGGTGTTGTGGGGGTGCGAGCAGATGCGCAAGGCGGTGGCTGCGCAGCAGCCTGTGGAACAGGAACTGGAACCGGTGACGCACTGACAGCGCGCCCCTCTGTAGGAGCGGCCTTGCGCCGCGAAAGGGTCGCGCAGCGGCCCCTGGATCTGTGCCGCAATGAAGATTTGTGGGCTGCTGCGCAGCCCTTTCGCGGCACAAGGCCGCTCCTACACAAGGGATCGAGGAGGATTGAAGACATGCACCAATGGATCAACGCCCTCGCCGACCATCAAGCCCGCGGCGAACCCTGCGTCCTGGTGACCATCATCGAGGAACGCGGCTCCACGCCGCGCAACGCCGGCTCGAAAATGGTGGTCAGCGCCAGTGCGCTGTACGACACCATCGGCGGCGGCCACCTGGAGTTCAAGGCCCTGCACATCGCCCGGCAGATGCTCGAGGAACACCGCAGCACTCCGCACCTGGAGCGCTTCAGCCTCGGCGCCAGCCTCGGCCAGTGCTGCGGCGGCGCCACCGTGCTGCTGTTCGAGCCGATGACCGGCGTGCAGGCCGAGATCGCCGTGTTCGGCGCGGGCCATGTCGGCCGCGCTCTGGTACCCTTGCTCGCCGCGCTGCCCTGCCGGGTGCGCTGGATCGACTCGCGCGAGCAGGAGTTCCCCGACGCCATCCCCAACGGGGTGAGCAAGATCGTCAGCGAAGAGCCGGTCGACGAAGTCGCCGACCTGCCCGCCGGCAGCTACTGCATCGTCATGACCCACAACCATCAGCTGGACCTGGAGCTGACCGCCGCGATCCTCAAGCGCAACGATTTCACCTGGTTCGGCCTGATCGGCTCGAAGACCAAGCGCGTCAAGTTCGAGCACCGCCTGCGCGAGCGCGGTTTCGACGACGCGCTGATGGCGCGGATGCGCTGCCCGATGGGCCTGGCCGAGGTCAAGGGCAAGCTGCCGATCGAGATCGCCGTGTCCATCGCCGCCGAGATCATTGCCACCTACAACGCCTGCTTCGGCCAGCACGACGCTGCCGCCAATTCAGGCCCCATCGCCCAGTTGCTGCCGTCCTCGCGACGCAGCCAGACCCTTTGACGAGAGCCCCATGAGCGCAACCCGCAAAGCCTACCGAGCCGCCATCCTGCACAGCATCGCCGACCCCGCCGAGGTCGGCCTTGAGGCGTCCTGCGAATACTATGAAGACGGCCTGCTGGTGGTCGACAACGGCCGCATCAGCGCCCTGGGCCATGCCAGCGAGCTGCTGCCGACCCTTGACGCCGACATCCCGGTGCAGCATTACCAGGACGCCCTGATCACCCCGGGCTTCATCGACACCCACATCCACTTCCCGCAGACCGGCATGATCGGCTCCTACGGCGAGCAACTGCTGGACTGGCTGAACACCTACACCTTCCCCTGTGAGAAGCAGTTTGCCGACAAGGGCCACGCCGACCAGGTGGCGAAGATCTTCCTCAAGGAACTGCTGCGCAACGGCACCACCACTGCCCTGGTGTTCGGCAGCGTGCACCCCGAGTCGGTCAACGCCCTGTTCGAGGAGGCCGAGCGCCTCGACCTGCGCATGATCGCCGGCAAGGTGATGATGGACCGCAACGCCCCCGACTACCTGACCGACACCGCCGAATCCAGCTACCGCGACAGCAAGGCGCTGATCGAGCGCTGGCACGGCAAGGGCCGCCTGCACTACGCGGTCACCCCGCGCTTCGCGCCGACCAGCACGCCGGAGCAATTGAGCGTGGCCGGCCAGTTGCTCAAGGAGCACCCGGGCGTGTACATGCATACCCACCTGTCGGAGAACCTCAAGGAAATCGACTGGGTCAAGTCGCTGTTCCCCGAGCAGAAAGGCTACCTGGACGTCTACGACCACTTCGAGCTGCTCGGCGAGCGCTCGGTGTTCGCCCACGGCGTGCACCTGTGCGACGACGAATGCCAGCGCCTGGCCGAGACCGGCTCGGCCATCGCCTTCTGCCCGACCTCCAACCTGTTCCTCGGCAGCGGCCTGTTCAACCTGCCTCAGGCCGAGCGCTTCAAGGTCAATGTGGGCCTGGGCACCGACGTCGGCGCGGGCACCAGCTTCTCGCTGCTCAACACCCTGAACGAGGCGTACAAGGTGATGCAGCTGCAAGGCGCACGCCTGCACCCTTACAAGTCGCTGTACCTGGCCACCCTCGGCGGCGCCCGCGCCCTGCGCCTGGACGACCGCATCGGCAGCCTGCGCCCGGGCAATGACGCCGACTTCGTGGTGCTCGACTACAAGGCCACCCCGCTGCTGGATTACCGCCTGCAGCAGTCGAAGAACATCGAGGAGACCCTGTTCGTGCTCACCACCCTGGGCGACGACCGCACCGTGCGCGAAACCTACGCCGCCGGGCGCTGCGTGCACCAGCGCTGACAAGATCGCGGGGCTCCGTGGGAGCGGGCTTGCCCCGCGATAGGCAGCTAGGGCTGCTTCGCCAACCCGCGGTACAAAGCCCCGCCGATCGCCGCGCCGATCAGCGGTGCCAGCCAGAACAGCCACAGCTGCTGCACGGCCCAGCCACCGACGAACAACGCCGGCCCCGTGCTGCGCGCCGGGTTCACCGAGGTGTTGGTCACCGGGATCGAGATCAGGTGGATCAGGGTCAGCGCCAGGCCGATGGCGATCGGCGCGAACCCCGCCGGCGCCCGGGCATCCGTGGCGCCCATGATGATCACCAGGAACATCGCGGTCATCACCACTTCGCTGGTGAAGCCTGCCGCCAAGCTGTAGCCACCGGGCGAGTGCTCGCCGTAGCCGTTCGAGGCCAAGCCGTTGGCCAGCTCGAAACCGGCCTTGCCGCTGGCGATGAAGTAGATCACCGCCGCGGCGAGGATCGCGCCGATCACCTGGGCGATCACATAGGGCAGCAATTCCTTGGCCGGGAAGCGCCCGCCCACCACCAAGCCGAACGACACGGCGGGGTTGAGGTGACAACCGGAGATATGACCGATGGCGAAGGCCATGGTCAGGACCGTCAGGCCAAAGGCGAAGGCGACACCGAGGACCCCGATGCCGACCGGGGAGCTGGCCGCCAGCACCGCGCTGCCACACCCGCCAAGGACCAACCAGAACGTGCCGACCAACTCGGCACCCATGCGTACACCCAGGGACGAACTCATGGAGCATTCCTCAAGTAATTGGACGCAACGACTGCGCAAGCCCAACTGCTTGATGAAGGTTTGCTGAGGAGAAATCTAGCAGAGCTTTGACAAGTGGCCAGAAACGACCAAGGCCCTTTTCGCGGGTAGACCCGCTCCCACAGGGACAATGCCCTGCTTGATGGCAACGCATTTCCTGTGGGAGCGGGTTTGCCCGCGAAAGGGCCCTGAGTCAGGCAGGCAAACGTTCAACCCTTGGCGGTGGCCTTGGGCTTTTTCAGCAGGTGCGAGAACACCGCGTGCAGATCGTCCGAGGCGCTCTCCTCATCGAGGTTGAGCTTGCTGTCGATATGGTCCATGTGGTGCATCATCAGGCTCACCGCCTGTTCGGCGTCACGCGCCTCGATGGCGTCGATCAGTTGCATGTGCTCGTCGTACGAGCAGTGCGAGCGGTTGCCGCTCTCGTACTGGGCAATGATCAGCGAGGTCTGCGACACCAGGCTGCGCTGGAAGCTCACCAGCGGCGCGTTGCCCGCCGCCTCGGCCAGCTTGAGGTGGAACTCGCCGGACAGGCGGATGCCGGCGCCACGGTCACCACGGGAGAAGCTGTCGCGCTCCTCGCGGACCATCTGGCGCAGTTCGTTGAGCTGCTCGACGGTGGCGTGCTGCACGGCCAGTTCGGTGATGGCGCGCTCGACCATGCGCCGGGAGAAGAACACCTGGCGCGCCTCTTCCACCGTCGGGCTGGCCACCACTGCGCCGCGGTTGGGCCGCAGCAGCACCACGCTTTCGTGGGCCAGGCGCGACAGCGCGCGGCGGATGATGGTGCGGCTGACGCCGAAGATCTCGCCCAGTGCTTCCTCGCTCAACTTGGTCCCCGGAGCCAGGCGCTGCTCGAGGATCGCCTCGAAGATGTGCGCGTAGACGATGTCGTCCTGGGTACCGCTGCGGCCGGCCTTGCCAGTGCGCACAGGTTTTTTCAGAGGTTGCAGCTGTTCGTTCATGGGCGCTCGAGCACAGGGGATCTGCCAGTCGGACCGTGACTGTACTGCCTGTCGACGGGGGGATGGCAAGTCCGGAAATGGAGATGAAGGGCCAAGGTATGGCGCCATTGTACACAGGCTGACCCGATTCTGCAGGTGGCCTTTTACCTATATAGCCGTTGTACGACCGTTTGTACGCACAAAAGATAAAACATTATTTGCTTTATTTGTACACAAAAGCATAATCCTGCGAGCAACTTCCTGACCCAGAAGTCAACAAAATGGTCGGACGTCTGCCACACCCTCCCTCGCGAAGCCCCCAAGTGCATCAGCTCAGGACCAGGCTTCGAACAACAAGAAAGACTTGAGGAGTACTCGCTGTGGAAAGCCGCAAATCCGAAGCACCTACGCTGGATCTCGCCCCACCGCTCGAAACGGGCTGGCTGGAGCGGATTTTCAAACTCAAGCGACATGGCACTACCGTCAGGACCGAACTGATCGCCGGGGTGACCACCTTCATCACCATGGCCTACATCATCTTCGTCAACCCCAACATCATGGCCGACGCCGGCATCGACCACGGTGCGGCATTCGTCGCCACATGCATCGCCGCCGCCCTCGGCTGCCTGCTGATGGGCCTGTACGCCAACTGGCCGGTGGGCCTGGCGCCGGGCATGGGCCTCAATGCCTTCTTCACCTACACCGTGGTCGGCACCATGGGCTACAACTGGGAAACGGCGCTGGGGGCGGTATTCGTCTCGGGCGTGCTGTTCATGTTCCTGACCGTTTCGCGGGTGCGCGAGTGGCTGCTCAACAGCATCCCGGTAAGCCTGCGCCATGCCATGGGGGCCGGCGTCGGATTGTTTCTCGGGCTGATCGGCCTGAAGACCGCCGGCATCATCGTCGACAGCCCGGCCACCCTGGTCAAGCTGGGCTCGCTGCATGAGCCCGGCCCACTGCTGGCGGCCGTGTGCTTCCTGTCGATCGCTATCCTCAGCTACAAGCGGGTGTTCGGCGCGATCCTGATCAGCATCATCGGCGTCACCCTGGCCGGCTGGGGCCTGGGCCTGGTCAAGTTCGGCGGGGTGATGTCGATGCCGCCGAGCCTGGCGCCGACCTGGATGGCCATGGACGTGGCCGGGGTGTTCAACGTCAGCATGATCAGCGTGGTGCTGGCGTTCCTGTTCGTGCACATGTTCGACACCGCCGGCACGCTGATGGGCGTGGCCCAGCGCGCCAACCTGGTGGCGCCTGACGGACGCATCGAGAACCTGTCGCGGGCGCTGAAGGCCGACAGTACCTCCAGCGTGTTCGGCGCGGTGGTCGGCGTGCCGCCAGTGACCAGCTATGTGGAAAGTGCCGCGGGTGTGGCGGCAGGTGGGCGTACCGGCCTGACGGCCGTGGTGGTGGGCGTGCTGTTCATTGCCGCGATGTTCTTCGCCCCGCTGGCCGGGATGATCCCGGCCTATGCCACCGCCGGTGCACTCATCTATGTGGCGATGCTGATGATGGGCAGCATGGCGCATATCGAGTGGGACGAAGCCACCGACAGCATTCCGGCGATCGTCACGGTGATCATGATGCCGCTGACCTTCTCGGTGGCCGATGGCATTGCCCTGGGCTTCATCAGCTATGTGGCACTCAAGGCCGGGACCGGCAAGTACAAGGAAATCTCGGCGAGCCTGTGGGTGCTGTGCCTGATCTTCATTGCCAAGTTTGTATTCCTCTGACCCGGCTGCAACAACCAAGGGCGCCTCGGCGCCCTTTCTTTTTGCCTGCTCATGACGATCCCCCTGTAGGAGCGGCCTCGCGCCGCGAATGGGCCGCGCAGCGGCCCCGGCAATCCATGCGTAGACGCTGAGATCCAGGGGCTGCTACGCAGCCCATTCGCGGCGCAAGGCCGCTCCTACAGGGCAGGTCGCGCCCGAAGTGTAAAAACAACAGACGAAAAAAAGCCCGCCAGTGTGAGAGCGGGCCAAGGACCTACGAAGATTCTTCTAGCGACCAACTAGCTTCCACGATAGGTCGAATAGCTGTACGGCGAGATCAGCAGCGGCACGTGGTAGTGCTCCTGCTGCTCGTCGATACCAAAGCGCAACACGACCACGTCGAGAAACGCGGTGTCCGGCAGCTTCACGCCCTTGGCGCGGTAGTAGTCACCGGCGCTGAACTGCAATTGATAGACGCCGGTGCGGTAGTCGTCGCCCTGCAGCAGCGGCGCATCGACGCGGCCGTCGCTGTTGGTCAGTGCGGTGTTCACCAGCTCCAACTGCTGGCCTTCGACGCGGTACAGCTCGACCTTGATCGAGCTGCCCGGGCAGCCATGCGCGGCGTCCAGTACATGTGTGGTCAAACGTCCCATTTGCTTGTCGCCTCTTGTCGTATGCGTGGGCAAAAAATACACGGCAATCACCGGGCACGAGGCCTGCGGCGTGCGGGAATGAAGCCATTAAGACAGTTTACCGATAAATTGTACACAATTTTTTATCCCCTCCCGCGCAACCTCTACAGAACAGGTCGCCAGTCGCAAAGACACGCGCCATGCAGCCATCCTTGGCATTACCTGACCAATCAGGCAGGTTTCTTGCAAGTCATTCTCACGCGACAAATGGGAAGAAATGCGGAAAAACAGGCTTACAAAAGATTTAAGAAGTTGTATACAATCAGCCCATCCGGTGGTGCGACATCCCGACGCGGCGCGCCCACCACCCGCATTAACGTACAAGAAGGAAGACTGCAGTGAGCGCTGACTACCCACGCGACCTGATCGGTTACGGCAACAACCCACCTCATCCGCAATGGCCGGGGAATGCCCGCATTGCGCTGTCCTTCGTGCTCAACTACGAAGAAGGTGGCGAGCGCAACATCCTGCACGGCGACAAGGAGTCCGAAGCGTTCCTTTCCGAAATGGTCGCCGCCCAGCCGTTGCAGGGCGTGCGCAACATGAGCATGGAGTCGCTCTACGAATACGGCAGCCGCGCCGGCGTCTGGCGCCTGCTCAAGCTGTTCAAGGACAGCGGCGTGCCGCTGACCATCTTCGCCGTGGCCATGGCCGCCCAGCGCCACCCCGACGTGATCCGTGCCATGGCCGAGGCCGGCCACGAGATCTGCAGCCACGGCTACCGCTGGATCGACTACCAGTACATGGATGAAGCGCAAGAGCGCGAGCACATGCTCGAGGCCATCCGCATCCTCACCGAGATTACCGGCGAGCGCCCCGTGGGCTGGTACACCGGCCGCACCGGCCCGAACACCCGGCGCCTGGTGATGGAGGAAGGCGGTTTCCTCTACGACAGCGACACCTACGACGACGACCTGCCCTACTGGGAGCCGAACAACCCCACCGACAAGCCGCACCTGGTGATCCCCTACACCCTGGACACCAACGACATGCGCTTCACCCAGGTGCAGGGCTTCAACTGCGGCGAGCAGTTCTTCCAGTACCTGAAGGACGCCTTCGACGTGCTCTACGCCGAGGGTGCCGAGGCACCGAAGATGCTCTCGATCGGCCTGCACTGCCGCCTGGTCGGCCGCCCGGCACGCCTGGCCGCGCTCAAGCGCTTCGTCGACTACGCCAAGAGCCACGAGCAGGTCTGGTTCGCCCGTCGCGTGGACATCGCCCGCCACTGGCACGCCACCCACCCGTACAAGAAAGAGAACGCCTGATGACCGCCTTCAAGACCCTCAAGCCTTCCACCCTCGAGCGCGCCGCCTTCGTCGCCGCCTTCGCCGACATCTACGAGCACTCGCCGTGGGTCGCCGAGAAAGCCTACGACCTGGGCCAGCTGGCCGAGCTGGACGAGATCGAGGCGCTGCATCAGCGCATGAGCGACATCCTGCTCAGCGCCAGCCACGCAGAGCAACTGGCCCTGATCAACGCTCACCCGGACTTGGCCGGCAAGGCCGCCATCCAGGGCGAGCTGACCGAATCGAGCACCAATGAACAGGCCGGCGCCGGCATCCACCAGTGCACCGCCGAGGAGTTCGCCCGGTTCACCGAGCTGAACGACGCCTACAAGGCCAAGTTCCAGTTCCCGTTCATCATGGCGGTCAAGGGCAGCAACCGGCACCAGATCCTCGCCGCCTTCGAAAAACGCATCCACAACGACCAGGATGCCGAGTTCAAGGAAGCCCTGGCGCAGATCAACCTGATCGCCCTGTTCCGCCTGCTGCAGCTGTAAGCGACAGCCGAACTTTTCAGTACAACGAACATATAAGAGAGACCCGCATGCGCACCCTGATGATCGAGCCCCTGAGCAAAGAAGCCTTCGCCCCCTTCGGTGACGTGATCGAAACCGACGGCAGCGACCACTTCATGATCAACAATGGCTCGACCATGCGCTTCCACAAGCTCGCCACGGTCGAGACCGCCGAGCCCGAGGACAAGGCGATCATCAGCATCTTCCGCGCCGACGCGCTGGACATGCCGCTGACCGTCCGCATGCTGGAGCGCCATCCGCTGGGCAGCCAGGCTTTCATCCCGCTGCTCGGCAACCCCTTTCTGATCGTGGTCGCGCCGGTTGGCGATGCACCTGTATCAGGCTTGGTCCGTGCCTTCCGCAGTAATGGCAGGCAGGGCGTCAATTACCATCGCGGCGTCTGGCACCACCCGGTGCTGACGATCGAAAAGCGGGATGACTTCCTGGTGGTTGATCGCAGTGGTTCCGGCAACAACTGCGATGAGCATTACTTCCCCGAGGAACAGATGTTGATCCTCAATCCCCACCAATAAGAAAGGGTCGGTCATCGATAGGGTGACTGGCGAGAGGTACATACTGTGGAAGCACACCTTCACGAATGGCTGAACCTGAGCATTCGCTGGGTTCACATGATCACCGGCGTGGCCTGGATCGGTGCATCGTTCTACTTTGTCTGGCTGGAGAACCACCTGAATCGAAGCAACCCGCGCGATGGGTTGTCGGGTGACCTCTGGGCCATTCACGGTGGTGGTATCTACCACCTGGAGAAATACAAGCTCGCGCCGCCGAAAATGCCCGAGAACCTGCACTGGTTCAAATGGGAAGCCTACTTCACCTGGATGTCCGGGATCGCCTTGCTGTGCGTGGTGTTCTACTGGAACCCGAGCCTCTACCTGCTGGCGCCCGGCAGCACCCTGAGCGGTGCCGAAGGCGTGGCCATCGGGATCGGTTCGCTGGTTGCCGGCTGGTTCATCTACGACTTCCTGTGCGACTCGCCCCTGGGCAAGCAACCGGCCCTGCTGGGCGGCGTGCTGTTCGTGCTGATCATCGCCGCCTGCTGGGGCTTCAGCCTGGTGTTCAGCGGCCGTGGCGCCTACCTGCACACCGGTGCGATCATCGGCACCATCATGGTCGGCAACGTGTTCCGCATCATCATGCCGGCCCAGCGCCAGCTGGTGGCGGCGATCGAGAACAACCAGACCCCCGACCCGGTACTGCCGGCCAAGGGCCTGCTGCGCTCGCGTCACAACAACTACTTCACCCTGCCGGTGCTGTTCATCATGATCAGCAACCACTTCCCGAGCACCTACGGCAGCCAGTACAACTGGCTGATCCTGGCCGGGATCGCGGTGGCCGCGGTACTGATCCGTCACTACTTCAACACCCGCCACGACAGCAACAAGTACGCCTGGACCCTGCCCGTCGGCGCCCTGGCGATGATCTGCCTGGCCTACGTGACCGGTCCCAAGCCGCTGCCGACCGCCCCGGAACAAGCCGCCGCCAAGGTCGAGTACCAGCCGTTGCCGGCCACTGCCGTGGGTGGCAAGACCGCCGCCGAGCTGCGCGCCGAGGAGGCCGCCAAGCCTGCCCAGGCACCGGCCGCAGAGCCTGCCCAGGCCACGGCCCAGGCGGCCACCGGCAGCTTCGACAAGATCCACACCGTCATCCAGGAACGCTGCACTGTGTGCCACTCGGCCAAGCCGACCAGCCCGCTGTTCAGCGCCGCCCCTGGCGGCGTGATGTTCGACACCCCGCAGCAGATCCAGGCCCAGGCCGCGCGCATCCAGGCGCAGGCCGTCGCCAGCCAGATCATGCCGCTGGGCAACATCACCCAGATGACCGTTGAAGAACGCAAGCTGGTCGGCGACTGGATCGCCAAAGGCGCGCAGGTCAACTGACCGACACGGCGTGCAAAGACTGTAGGAGCGGCCTTGCGCCGCGAAGAGGCCGGCAGACCCGGCCTCTGTTTCAAGGTTTACGCAACAAGCAAGCATCGAGCGTTCGACTTCAGGCGGGAATCTTCCGCCTGAAGCCGCCCGCTTGGATCCGAGAATAAAAACAAAACTCGAGGTGCTGCATGTCCGAGTCACCCAAGGCGTACATCCCTGTTGCGCCGCCACGACAGCCCCTGCCCTTGTTCCAGCTGATCCTGGTGGGTCTGCAACACGTTCTGCTGATGTACGGGGGCGCCATCGCGGTGCCGCTGATCATCGGCCAGGCGGCGGGCCTGTCCCGCGAAGAAGTCGCCTTCCTGATCAACGCCGACCTGCTGGTCGCCGGCGTTGCCACCATCATCCAATCCTTCGGTATCGGCCCCGTGGGCATCCGCATGCCTGTCATGATGGGCGCCAGCTTCGCCGCGGTCGGCAGCATGGTGGCCATGGCCGGCATGCCTGGCGTCGGCCTGCAGGGGATCTTCGGCGCGACCATCGCCGCCGGCTTCTTCGGCATGCTGATCGCGCCGTTCATGTCCAAGGTCGTGCGTTTCTTCCCGCCGCTGGTGACCGGCACGGTCATCACCTCCATCGGCCTGTCGCTGTTCCCGGTGGCGGTCAACTGGGCCGGCGGCGGCCATGAGGCGCAAGCCTTCGGCGCGCCGATCTACCTGATGGTCGCCGGCCTGGTGCTGGCGGTGATCCTGCTGATCAACCGCTTCATGCGCGGTTTCTGGGTCAATGTGTCGGTACTGGTGGGCATGGGCCTGGGCTACGTGCTCGCCGGCTCCATCGGCATGGTCGACCTGTCGGGCCTGAGCGAGGCGCCCTGGCTGCAGGTGGTCACCCCCCTGCACTTCGGCATGCCGACCTTCAGCCTGGCGCCGATCCTGTCGATGTGCCTGGTGGTGGTGATCATCTTCGTCGAGTCCACGGGGATGTTCCTCGCCCTGGGCAAGGTGACCGACCGCGAAGTCACGCCCGGCATGCTGCGTCGCGGCCTGCTGTGCGATGCCGGCGCGTCGTTCATCGCCGGTTTCTTCAACACCTTCACCCACTCCTCGTTCGCCCAGAACATCGGCCTGGTGCAGATGACCGGGGTTCGCTGCCGCTACGTCACGGTGATGGCCGGCGCGCTGCTGATCCTGCTCAGCCTGCTGCCCAAGGCGGCCTTCCTGATCGCCTCGATCCCGCCCGCGGTACTGGGCGGCGCGTCCATCGCCATGTTCGGCATGGTCACCGCCACCGGGATCAAGATCCTCCAGGAAGCGGACATCGCCGACCGGCGCAACCAGCTGCTGGTCGCGGTCAGCGTCGGCTTCGGCCTGATCCCGGTGGTGCGGCCGGAGTTCTTCGCACAGATGCCACAGTGGATGGAACCCATCACCCACAGTGGCATCGCCATGGCCACCCTCAGCGCCCTGGTGCTGAACCTGCTGTTCAACATCCTCGGCGGCGCCGACCGCGCCGCGCATAACGACGCCTGTCATCAGCACTGAAGTCCCCTATCGCGGGGCAAGCCCGCTCCCACGCTGGATACACGCCCGCACGTGGGAGCGGGCTTGCCCCGCGAGAAGGCAACACCCACATAAAAACAATAAGTCCGGGAATCACAACATGAAGCGCATCACCACGTCCGTCCTGCTGGGCAGCAGCCTGCTGGCCACCCTCCCCGCCCACGCCGGCGAATGGCTGCAATGGCACGGCGAAAGCCTGTCCTACCTGTACGGCAAGGACTTCAAGGTCAACCCCGACATCCAGCAGACCATCACCTTCGAACATGCCAACAAGTGGAAGTACGGCGACACCTTCCTGTTCGTCGACAAGATCTTCTACAACGGCAAGGCCGACCCCGGCAAAGGCGTGACCACCTACTACGGCGAGTTCAGCCCGCGCCTGTCATTCGGCAAGATCTTCGAGCGCAACCTGGCCTTCGGGCCGATCAAGGACGTGCTGCTGGCCATGACCTACGAACGTGGCGAGGGCGACAACGAGGCCTACCTGATCGGCCCCGGCTTCGACCTGAACGTGCCCGGCTTCAACTACTTCACCCTGAACTTCTACCTGCGCAACACCGAAGGCAGCCGCCCCGGCGACAACGTCTGGCAGATCACCCCGGCCTGGTCGTACACCATCCCGGTGGGTAAGTCCGACATCCTGATCGACGGCTACATCGACTGGGTGGTCGACAACGACCAGACCCGTCGCGGCACCTACCACGCCAACCTGCAGTTCAACCCGCAGGTCAAGTACGACCTGGGCAAGGCCCTGAACCTGGGCGCCAAGCAGCTCTATGTCGGCTTCGAATACAGCTACTGGAAGGACAAGTACGGCATCGACAGCCGCGGCAACGTCGACAGCAACCAGAGCGTGGCCAGCGCCCTGGTGAAGGTGCATTTCTGAAAAACTGACCGAACGCCCAAATTTGCACCACTGTGCTCCAGGACGGAGCACTTGAGGCCCGGCGCGCAAGTGAGTAATCTGCGCGCCCCCTCGATCGGGGCGGGAAGGATCCCGCCCGCGTTTGCTGACCGCTCAGTCAATGTTTCCGGGCGGTTGGCCAACGTGTTGCCAGCGTGAAATACCCATTTCATCCGTTCAGAAAGACGTCGAGCAGGATGGTTGTGCCCAACGTGGAAAAGTTGGCGCAGCTCTTGCCAAACAGCTGTGGCCAATTGAAAAAAGCTGACCCAAAAGACAAGAACAGCGCCCGAGCGCTGACAACAGATCCAATCAAGGGAGCGACACTCGCAATGCGTACCATCAATAGCCTGATCCTCGCCGGTGGCCTGCTGGCCTGCGGCGCCAGCCAAGCCGGCGACCTGCTGCAATGGCAGAACAACAGCCTGACCTACCTGTGGGGCAAGAACTTCAAGGTCAACCCCGAGATCCAGCAGACCGTGACCTTCGAGCACGCCGATGCGTGGAAGTACGGCGACAACTTCTTCTTCTTCGACAAGATCTTCTACCAGGGCAAGAAGGACGCCAGCAACGGCCCCAACACCTACTACGGCGAGTTCAGCCCGCGCCTGTCGTTCGGCAAGATCTTCGACCAGAAGCTCGAGTTCGGCCCGGTGAAAGACGTGCTCCTGGCCATGACCTACGAGTTCGGCGAGGGTGACACCGAGTCCTACCTGATCGGCCCCGGCTTCGACCTGGCCATCCCCGGCTTCGACTACTTCCAGCTGAACTTCTACCAGCGCACCACCGACGGCAGCCGTCCGGGCGACAATGTCTGGCAGATCACCCCGGTCTGGTCGTACACCATCCCTGTGGGCTCGTCCGACATCCTGATCGACGGTTTCATGGATTGGGTGGTCGACAACGACGAGAACCGTCGCGGCACCTACCAGGCGAACCTGCACTTCAACCCGCAGGTCAAGTACGACCTGGGCAAGGCGCTGCACCTGGGCGAGAAGCAGTTGTACGTGGGTATCGAGTACGACTACTGGAAGAACAAGTACGGTATCAAGGACAGCGATGCCTTTACCACCGATCAGAACACCATGAGTTTCCTGGTGAAAGTGCACTTCTGATCTGAGGCCAGTGCATAACCTGTAGGAGCGGCCTTGTGCCGCGAAAGGGCTGCGCAGCGGCCCCGGCGATTTTGCATGATGCCGAGAACCTGGGGCCGCTTCGCGGCCCTTTCGCGGCACAAGGCCGCTCCTACAGGTAAGCGCCTCAGTTTGCCGGTTTTACCGCCTGCCACAGCTTGCCAACGACGCTCACCACCAGCAGCACCACCGCCCCCGCAATCACCCCCGCCACACCATTGAGCAATGCCCCGGTCAACGCCCCGCCCCGCCCTTCGCTGAACGCCTCGATAGCGTGATGCAGCGGCGCGATGCCGTGCACCAGGATGCCGCCGCCGACCAGGAACATCGCCGCGGTGCCGATCACCGACAGGCTCTTCATCATGTACGGTGCGGCGCGCAGGATGCCGTTGCCCACCGCCTGGCTCAGCGCCGAGGCTTTCTTGGTCATCCACAGCCCCAGGTCATCGAGCTTGACGATGCCTGCCACCAGGCCATAGACGCCAATGGTCATGACCAGCGCGATGCCCGACAGCACGATGATCTGCTGGCTCAGCGGCGCATCGGCCACGGTGCCCAGGGTGATGGCGATGATCTCGGCAGACAGGATGAAATCGGTGCGCACCGCGCCCTTGATCTTGCTCTTCTCGAACGCCACCAGGTCGACCTGCTCGTCGGCAACGGCCGCCTTGCGCGCCTCGTGCTGCGCGTCGTCCTCGGACTTGCTGTGCAGGAACTTGTGCGCCAGCTTCTCGAAGCCCTCGAAGCACAGGTATGCGCCGCCGACCATCAGCAGCGGAATCACCGCCCAGGGAATGAAGGCACTGATCAACAGCGCCGCCGGCACCAGGATCGCCTTGTTCACCAGCGAGCCCTTGGCCACCGCCCACACCACCGGGATCTCGCGCTCGGCGCGTACCCCGGTGACCTGCTGGGCGTTGAGCGCCAGGTCGTCGCCCAGCACCCCCGCAGTCTTCTTTGCCGCGACCTTGGTCATCACCGAGACATCGTCGAGCACCGTGGCGATGTCGTCGATCAGTACCAGTAGACTGCTTCCTGCCATGTTCTTTATCCAGAGGGGTTCAAAGGCTGCGATTCTAGCCGAAAGCGGCTGCCTTGAGCGCTCATCTGCGCCGGTGCTACCATGCCCGATCCCTCTTTGAGGCGGCCAGACACGAGGACGATCCCCGACAATGAGCACCATTCGCGAGCGCAACAAGGAACTGATCCTGCGCGCGGCCAGTGAAGAATTCGCCGACAAGGGCTTCGCCGCCACCAAGACCAGCGATATCGCGGCCAAGGCCGGCCTGCCCAAGCCGAACGTGTATTACTACTTCAAGTCGAAGGAAAACCTCTACCGCGAGGTGCTCGAGAGCATCATCGCGCCAATCATGCAGGCCTCGACGCCGTTCAACGCCGACGGTGATCCGAAAGAGGTGCTCAGTTCGTACATCCGCTCGAAGATCCGCATCTCCCGCGACCTGCCCCACGCCTCCAAGGTGTTCGCCAGCGAGATCATGCATGGCGCGCCGCACCTGTCGCCGCGCCAGGTCGAGCAGCTCAACGAGCAGGCCCGGCACAATATCGAGTGCATCCAGCGCTGGATCGAGCGCGGCCAGATCGCCCACGTCGATCCGCACCACCTGATGTTCAGCATCTGGGCGGCGACGCAGACCTACGCGGATTTCGACTGGCAGATCGCCGTGGTCACCGGCAAGGCCAAGCTGGCCGACAGCGATTACGACGCGGCGGCGGAGACCATCATCCGCCTGGTATTGAAGGGCTGCGAGCCCGAGGCGGCCTGACCGAGCCAACGGGGCTGCTACGCAGCCCATCGCGGCACAAGGCCGCTCCTACAGGAGACCGCTATCCCTTGTAGGAGCGGCCTTGTGCCGCGAATGGGCCGCAAGGCGGCCCCGACACCTTGAGCCTTAAGCTGCCACTCCAGCATCCGCCGTCAGCCCCACCTCTTCGATCGCACTGATCGCGCACTGCTCGTCGATATCCGACGTATCCCCGCTGATCCCGACAGCCCCCAGCACCTTGCCGTCCCGATCACGGATCAGCACCCCGCCCGGTACCGGCACCACCGGCCGCTCGCCCAGCCCGTTCAGCGCGGCATAGAACGCCGGCCGCTGCTGCGAATCCAGCGCCAGCAGGCGCGAGCCCTTGCCCAGGGCCACCGCACCCCAGGCCTTGCCGATGGCCACCTGCGGACGCAGCAGGGTGGCGCCATCCTCGCGCTGCAGCGCCAGCAGGTGCCCGCCGGCATCCAGCACCGCCACGGTCAGCGGCGCGGCGTTGATCTTGCGGCCCGCGGCCAGCGCGGCGTTCACCACGCCGACAGCATCTTTGAGGGTCAATGCGTTCATGAAAAGGTCCTCTTCTTGTTGTGAGAAGCCCTGAGGGCAGTTGAAAACCAGTAGACAGAATAGAACACAACGAAGACACGCTTTGTATACAATTATTTGAATCAATCTTGCCAAGTGCGACGAAATGCCGCCTCATCGCCCAATGACCGCTCAGTCAACGCCGCCGACGAAAATGGATTGACCTTTTGCGCCGAGCATGAATACACTCTGCCGCAACACAAGTTGTATACAATTACAAAATCGATGAGGCACAAACCATGAGCAAAATGAGAGCAATCGATGCAGCCGTTCTGGTCATGCGCCGTGAAGGTGTAGATACCGCGTTCGGCATTCCGGGGGCTGCCATCAACCCGCTGTATTCGGCCCTGAAGAAAGTCGGTGGCATCGATCACGTCCTCGCTCGCCACGTCGAAGGTGCCTCGCACATGGCCGAGGGCTACACCCGCGCCAACCCGGGCAACATCGGTGTATGCATCGGCACCTCCGGCCCTGCCGGCACCGACATGGTCACCGGCCTGTACAGCGCCTCGGCCGACTCCATCCCGATCCTCTGCATCACCGGCCAAGCCCCGCGCGCGCGCCTGCACAAGGAAGACTTCCAGGCCGTCGACATCACCAGTATCGTCAAGCCGGTGACCAAGTGGGCGACCACCGTCCTGGAGCCGGGCCAGGTGCCCTACGCCTTCCAGAAGGCCTTCTACGAAATGCGTACCGGCCGCCCAGGCCCGGTGCTGATCGACCTGCCGTTCGACGTGCAGATGGCCGAGATCGAGTTCGACATCGACGCCTACGAGCCACTGGCGATCAACAAGCCAGCCGCCACCCGCGTCCAGGCCGAGAAAGCCCTCGCCCTGCTCAATGACGCCGAGCGCCCGCTGCTAGTAGCCGGCGGTGGCATCATCAACGCCGACGCCAGCGACAAACTGGTCGAGTTCGCCGAACTGACCGGCGTGCCGGTAGTGCCAACCCTGATGGGCTGGGGCACCATTCCGGACGATCACGAATTGATGGTCGGCATGGTCGGCCTGCAGACCTCGCACCGCTACGGCAACGCGACCATGCTCAAGTCCGACCTGGTGTTCGGTATCGGCAACCGCTGGGCCAACCGCCACACCGGCTCCGTCGACGTCTACACCGAAGGCCGCAAGTTCGTGCACGTGGACATCGAGCCAACCCAGATCGGCCGCGTGTTCACCCCTGACCTGGGTATCGTTTCCGATGCCGGCAAGGCGCTGGATGTGTTCCTGGAAGTGGCCCGCGAGTGGAAAGCCGCCGGCAAACTCAAGTGCCGCAAAGCCTGGCTGGAAGACTGCCAGCAGCGCAAGGCCACCCTGCAGCGCAAGACCCACTTCGACAATGTGCCGGTCAAGCCGCAGCGCGTGTACGAAGAGATGAACCAGGTATTCGGCAAGGACACCTGCTACGTCAGCACCATTGGTCTTTCGCAGATCGCCGGCGCACAGTTCCTGCACGTGTACAAGCCACGCCACTGGATCAACTGCGGCCAGGCCGGCCCGCTGGGCTGGACCATCCCTGCCGCCCTCGGCGTGGTCAAGGCCGACCCGAAGCGCAAGGTCGTCGCGCTGTCCGGTGACTACGACTTCCAGTTCATGATCGAAGAGCTGGCGGTAGGCGCGCAGTTCAACCTGCCGTACGTCCACGTGCTGGTGAACAACGCCTACCTCGGCCTGATCCGCCAGGCCCAGCGTGGCTTCGACATGGATTACTGTGTACAACTGGCCTTCGAGAACATCAATTCCACCGACGCCGCCACCTATGGTGTCGATCACGTCGCCGTGGTCGAAGGCCTGGGCTGCAAGGCCCTGCGCGTGTTCGAACCGGCCGACATCGCCCCTGCCCTGCTCAAGGCGCAGAAGATGGCCGAAGAGTTCCGCGTGCCGGTGGTGGTCGAAGTGATTCTCGAGCGCGTGACCAACATTTCCATGGGCACCGAGATCAACGCGGTCAACGAATTCGAAGACCTCGCCCTGGTCGGCAACGACGCGCCAACCGCCATCTCGCTGCTGGACTGATCGCCTGACGCCCCCGCGCATTGCGCGGGGGTCTTCAACGCAAGGAGACGACTTATGCCTCGCTTCGCCGCCAACCTGTCCATGCTGTTCACCGAACAGGACTTCCTGGCCCGCTTCAAGGCCGCCGCCGACGCTGGTTTCAGCGGCGTCGAATACCTCTTCCCGTACGATTTCAGCGCCGCCGAGATCAAGCAGCAGCTTGACGCCCACGGCCTGACCCAGGTGCTGTTCAACCTTCCTGCGGGCGATTGGTCGAAAGGTGAGCGCGGCATCACCTGCCACCCCGACCGCGTCGAAGAATTCCGCGCTGGCGTCGACAAGGCCATCGAGTACGCCAAGGTGCTGGGCAACACCCAGGTCAATGCCTTGGCCGGCATTCGCCCCGAAGGCCTGGACTGCGCCACCGTGCGCAAAACCTTCGTCGACAACCTGCGCTACGCCGCCGACAAGCTCAAGGGCGCCGGGATCCGCCTGGTCATGGAAATGATCAACACCCGCGATATCCCGGGCTTCTACCTGAACACCACGAAGCAGGCCCTGGAAATCCAGGCCGAGGTGGGCAGCGACAACCTGTTCCTGCAGTACGACATCTATCACATGCAGATCATGGAAGGTGACCTGGCCCGCACCCTGGAAACCAACCTGAAGCTGATCAACCACGTGCAGCTGGCCGACAACCCGGGCCGCCACGAGCCGGGCACCGGCGAGATCAACTACCGCTTCCTGTTCGAGCACCTGGACCGCATCGGCTACCAGGGCTGGGTGGGCGCGGAGTACAAGCCCAAGACCACCACCGAGGCGGGCCTGGGCTGGCTCAAGACCCACAACGCAATTTGAGACACACGCCGGCCCCTTGTAGGAGCGGCCTTGTGCCGCGAAAGGGCTGCGCAGCAGCCCCGGCAATCTACCGGCATGATTGAGATCGTGGGGCCGCTACGCACCCCTTTCGCGGCACAAGACCGCTCCTACAGGGGCCTGGTCGCCTGTTCATACAAATACAAAGAGGCAGAACTCTCATGGCTAAAATCGGTTTCCTCGGCACCGGCATCATGGGCAAGCCCATGGCCCAGAACCTGCAAAAGGCAGGTCACAGCATCTTCGTTTCCACCCACCACGACGCAGCACCGGCCGACCTGATCGCCGCCGGCGCCGTGGCCCTGGCCAACCCGAAGGAAGTGGCCCAGGAAGCCGAGTTCATCATCGTCATGGTCCCGGACACCCCGCAGGTCGAAAGCGTCCTGTTCGGTGAGAACGGCGTCGCCGAAGGCGTCGGCCCGAACAAGGTGGTGATCGACATGAGCTCGATCTCCCCCACCGCCACCAAGGCCTTCGCCGAGAAGATCAAGGCCACTGGCGCCGCCTACCTGGACGCCCCAGTGTCCGGCGGCGAAGTCGGCGCCAAGGCCGCGACCCTGAGCATCATGGTCGGCGGCTGCCCGAAAGCATTCGAGCGCGCCCTGCCGCTGTTCGAAGCCATGGGCAAGAACATCACCCGCGTCGGCGGCAACGGCGACGGCCAGACCGCCAAGGTGGCCAACCAGATCATCGTCGCCCTGAACATCCAGGCCGTTGGCGAAGCGCTGCTGTTCGCCGCCAAGAACGGCGCCGACCCGGCCAAGGTGCGTGAAGCGCTGATGGGCGGCTTCGCCTCGTCGAAGATCCTTGAAGTACACGCCGAGCGCATGATCAAGGGCACCTTCGATCCGGGCTTCCGCATCAACCTGCACCAGAAGGACCTGAACCTGGCCCTGCAAGGCGCCAAGGAGCTGGGCATCAACCTGCCCAACACCTCCAACGCCCAGCAAGTGTTCAGCACCTGCGTGGCGCTGGGCGGCGGCAACTGGGACCACTCGGCGCTGATCAAGGGCCTGGAGCACATGGCCAACTTCTCGATCCGCGACGACAAGTAAGCCTGTACCGGCCTCTTCGCGGGGCAAGCCCGCTCCTACAGAAATGCGTGGTCCGTGTAGGAGCGGGCTTGCCCCGCGAAGAAGCCAACACCGATGAACCTGCAACCCCAGGCCCATCAGGTGAAACCGAGCAACACCCGCCCCTGGTTCGGCCTGCACGGAGGCAGTTCCAGGGGCGTTTTCGATTTTGCAGAACAACAAGAATCTGGGAGCCTGCCATGTCGGTCGATCCACAAAAACTCCTGCGCGAACTGTTCGACACAGCCATCGCCGCCGCCCACCCCCGCCAGGTCCTCGAACCCCACCTGCCCGCCGACCGCAGCGGCCGGGTCATCGTCATCGGCGCCGGCAAGGCCGCCGCGGCCATGGCCGAAGTGGTCGAGAAAAGCTGGCACGGCGAAGTCTCCGGCCTGGTGGTCACCCGCTATGGCCATGGCGCCAGCTGCCAGAAAATCGAGGTGGTCGAAGCCGCCCACCCGGTCCCCGATGCCGCCGGCCTGGCCGTGGCCAAGCGGGTGCTCGACCTGGTCAGCAACCTGAGCGAAGACGACCGCGTCATCTTCCTGCTCTCCGGCGGTGGCTCGGCCCTGCTGGCCCTGCCCGCCGAAGGCCTGACCCTGGCCGACAAGCAGCAGATCAACAAGGCCCTGCTGAAATCCGGCGCCACCATCGGCGAGATGAACTGCGTGCGCAAGCACCTCTCGGCGATCAAGGGCGGCCGCCTGGCCAAGGCCTGCTGGCCGGCCACCGTCTACACCTACGCGATTTCCGATGTGCCCGGCGACCTCGCCACGGTCATCGCCTCCGGCCCCACCGTGGCCGATCCGAGCACCTCGGCCGACGCCCTGGCGATCATCAAGCGCTACAACATCGACGCGCCCAAGGCCGTCATCGACTGGCTCAACAACCCGGCCTCCGAGACCGTCAAGGCCGATGACCCGGCCCTGGCCCGCAGCCACTTCCAGCTGATCGCCAGGCCCCAGCAGTCGCTGGAGGCCGCCGCGGTGAAAGCCCGCCAGGCCGGATTCAGCCCGTTGATCCTCGGCGACCTGGAGGGCGAGTCGCGCGAAGTGGCCAAGGTGCATGCCGGCATCGCCCGGCAGATCGTCCTGCACGGCCAACCGCTCAAGGCACCCTGCGTGATCCTCTCCGGTGGCGAGACCACCGTCACCGTGCGCGGCAACGGCCGTGGCGGGCGCAACGCCGAGTTCCTGCTCAGCCTCACCGAAAGCCTCAAGGGCCTGCCCGGCGTGTATGCCCTGGCCGGCGACACCGACGGCATCGATGGCTCGGAGGACAACGCCGGCGCCTTCATGACCCCGGACAGCTTCGCTCGCGCCGAGGCCCTGGGCCTGTCGGCCAGCGATGAGCTGGACAACAACAACGGCTATGGCTACTTCGCCGCCCTCGACGCGCTGATCGTCACCGAGCCGACCCGCACCAATGTCAACGACTTCCGTGCCATCCTGATCCTCGAGACTCCGCAATCATGACGCCTGATAAAAAAGTCAAAATCCTCGCCACCCTCGGGCCTGCGATCAAAGGCATCGATGACATCCGCCAGCTGGTCGAGGCCGGGGTGAACATCTTCCGCCTCAACTTCAGCCACGGCGAACACGCCGACCACGCCCTGCGCTACCAGTGGATCCGCGAAGTCGAGCAGCAGCTCAACTATCCGCTGGGCATCCTCATGGACCTGCAGGGGCCAAAGCTGCGCGTCGGCCGTTTCGCCGACGGCAAGGTCCAGCTGCAACGCGGCCAGGCCCTGCGCCTGGACCTGGACAAGACCCCGGGCGACAGCCGCCGGGTCAACCTGCCGCACCCGGAAATCATCGCCGCGCTGGAGCCGGGCATGGACCTGCTGCTGGACGACGGCAAGCTGCGCCTGCGCGTCACCGCCAAGCACGGCGACGCCATCGACACCGAAGTGCTGGCCGGTGGCGAGTTGTCCGACCGCAAGGGCGTCAACGTGCCCCAGGCGGTGCTTGACCTCTCCCCGCTGACCGAGAAGGACCGCCGCGACCTGGCCTTCGGCCTGGAGCTTGGCGTGGACTGGGTGGCGCTGTCGTTCGTCCAGCGCCCCGAAGACATCGTCGAGGCGCGCCAGCTGATCGGTGACCGCGCCTACCTGATGGCCAAGATCGAGAAGCCCTCGGCGGTCGAGCAGTTGCAGGCCATCGCCGAGCTGTCCGACGCGATCATGGTCGCCCGTGGCGACCTGGGCGTGGAAGTGCCGGCCGAGAGCGTGCCGCAGATCCAGAAAGGCATCATCGGCACCTGCCGCCAGCTGGGCAAGCCAGTGGTGGTGGCAACCCAGATGCTCGAATCGATGCGCTTCTCCCCGGCCCCGACCCGCGCCGAAGTCACCGACGTGGCCAACGCCGTGGCCGAAGGCGCGGATGCTGTGATGCTGTCGGCCGAGACCGCCTCGGGCGACTACCCGCTGGAAGCGGTGCAGATGATGAGCAAGATCATCCGCCAGGTGGAAAACGGCCCGGACTACCAGGCCCAGCTCGACGTCGGCCGGCCCAAGGCCGAAGCCACGGTGTCCGATGCCATCAGCTGCGCGATCCGTCGTATCAGCGGCATCCTGCCGGTGGCGGTGCTGGTCAACTACAGCGAGTCGGGGGCCTCGACCCTGCGCGCCGCCCGCGAGCGGCCACGGGCACCGATCCTCAACCTGACGCCGAACCTCAACACCGCACGCCGCCTGAGCGTGGCCTGGGGCGTGCATTCGGTGGTCAACGACCGCCTGCGCCAGGTCGACGAGGTGGTCTCCACGGCGCTGGAAATCGCCCAGGCGCAAGGCATGGCCAGCCGTGGCGACACGCTGCTGATCACCGCCGGTGTGCCTTTCGGCAAGCCGGGTTCGACTAACACCTTGCGGATCGAGACCTTGGTTTGAGATCGCCTGGGGCGCCCTGCGCCCCTTTCGCGGCACAAGGCCGCTCCTACAGGAGACCGCAATCCCTTGTAGGAGCGGCCTTGTGCCGCGAAAGGAGGGCAAAGCCCTCCCGATGCACCGAACCCGCGGAAAACCGAGGCCCAAAGAGGCCCACCGCTCCCCCACCCACCTTACCGACTGCCCATGTACACCAAGAATTTCGTCAACCCGTGCCCCGACTGGGCCACGGCCTTGCTCAACGGCTTCAGCCAGGTGCTGCTGCTGCGCAATCCCCTGTGCGGCCTGTGTTGCCTGCTGGCCATCCTGCTGACCGCGCCGGACCTGGTCGGCGGCGCCCTGCTCGGCGCCCTGGCCGGCCTGCTCACCGCCCAGCGCCGCGGCTACGACCGCGCCGATCGCCAGGCCGGGCTGTACTGCTACAACGGCGTGCTGATCGGCATCCTGATCAGCGCCGTGCTGCCTTGGTCGGCGATCCTACCGCCACTGATCATTGCCGCCGGCGGCCTGTCGAGCATGCTCACCCACCAGTGGCGCAAGCGTGGCGGCAAGCTGCTGGTCGCCTATACCGCGCCCTTCGTGCTGCTGGGTTGGGCCACCCTGCTGCTGGCCGAGCCCTCGATCAGCAGCTTTGTCGAGGCAGACCCTGTATATGCCCTGCTGCGCGGCGTGGGGCAGATCTTCCTGCTCGACAAGCCCATGGCCGGCCTGCTGATCGTCATCGGCATGTACTTCGCCAACCCCTATGCCGCCACCTGGGCGCTGATCGGCTCGGCCATCGGTGGCGGTGTCGCGCTGCTGGCGGGCGAGGCACAAGGGGCCTGGCTGGGGCTGTACGGTTTCAATGCGGCACTGGCCGCGCTGGCCTTCAGCCGCCAGGGTGAGAAGCCTTGGGTGACCTTGCTCGCCATCGCCTGCGCCCTGGTGCTGCAACCTCTGTTCAACCTGCTGCCGATCGCCGGGCTGACCGCGCCGTTCGTCACCGCCTGCTGGCTGATGCACCTGGGCAACCACCTGGCCCAGGTCAACCAGCGCCGTAACGCGCCTCGCTTGCACAGCTGAAACACAGCCCCTAGGCTCTGCCCATTCGCACAATGGAACGCGCCCATGGACAACCCTTCGAGCCTGCGCGAGCGGCTCTACGTCATCGTCTTCCAGACCGACACGGTCGCTGGAAGACGCTTCGACAAGATCCTCCTGCTGATCATCCTCGCCAGCCTGGTCACGGTGATCCTCGACAGCATCGACGATGTTCACCAGAACTACGCCGGGCTGCTGGCCGGTATCGAGTGGGGCTTCACGGCGATCTTCCTCGCCGAATACATCACCCGCCTGTACTGCTCGCCCAAGCCGCTGCGCTATGCCTTCAGCTTCTACGGGCTGGTCGACCTGCTGGCGATCGTGCCCGGGATCATCGCCCTGTACTACAGCGACGCCCAGTACCTGCTGATGATCCGGGTGATCCGCATGCTGCGGATCTTCCGCGTGCTCAAGCTCAGCCCCTACCTGAAGCAGGCCCACTACCTGCTGGCGGCGCTGCAGGGCAGCAAGCAGAAGATCATCGTGTTCCTGGTCAGCGTGTCGACCCTGGTCACGGTGTTCGGCACATTGATGTACGTGATCGAAGGGCCGGAGCACGGCTTCACCAGCATTCCCAAGGGCATCTACTGGGCCATCGTCACCCTGACCACGGTAGGCTTCGGCGATATCGTGCCGAAGACGCCGCTGGGGCAGGTGCTGTCGTCGCTGGTGATGATCACCGGTTACTCGATCATTGCCGTGCCCACCGGCATCTTCACCGCCGAATTGGCCAATGCCCTGCGCGGCGAGCAGTTGCAGCATGACTGCCCGACCTGCGCCAAGCATCACCACGAGCATGGCGCGGCGTTCTGTTCGCGGTGTGGCAATGCGTTGTTTCCCAAGCAGTGAGGCTGACTGTGCTGGCCCTTTCGCGGGTAATCCCGCTCCCACAGGGATTTCGCAGTGTTCAAGGGCTGCTGAGTACCTGTGGGAGCGGGTTTACCCGCGAAGAGGCCGGCACTGACAACGACATAACCAAAGACCGTTTTGTTCTTTAACCCACGCAAAGCCACCCGCTATAGTCGCTGGCAAATCGCCAACCCTTTGAACCAGAACAAGGAATGCCCCAGTGAAAAAACTCTTCAGCGCCTCGCTGCTCGCCGCGGGCCTGGCCCTGGGCAACCTCGCCCAGGCCGCCCCGACCCTGCTCAACGTCTCCTACGACGTGATGCGCGACTTCTACAAGGACTACAACCCGGCGTTCCAGAAGCACTGGGAGGCCGAGCACAAGGAGAAGGTCAATGTGCAGATGTCCTTCGGCGGCTCGAGCAAGCAGGCGCGCGCGGTGATCGATGGCCTGCCGGCCGACGTGATCACCATGAACATGGCCACCGACATCAACGCCCTGGCCGACAACGGCAAGCTGGTGCCGGACAACTGGGTGAGCCGCCTGCCGAACAACAGCGCGCCGTTCACCTCGGCCACCGTGTTCATCGTGCGCAAGGGCAACCCCAAGGCGCTGAAGGACTGGCCGGACCTGCTCAAGGATGGCGTGCAGGTGATCGTGCCCAACCCCAAGACCTCGGGTAACGGCCGCTACACCTATCTCTCGGCCTGGGGCTACGTGCTCAAGCAGGGCGGTGATGAAACCAAGGCCCGCGACTTCGTCGGCAAGCTGTTCAAGCAGGCGCCGGTGCTGGACACCGGGGGCCGCGCCGCCACCACCACCTTCATGACCAACCAGATCGGCGATGTGCTGGTGACCTTCGAGAACGAGGCCGAGATGATCGCCCGCGAGTTCGGTCGCGACCAGTTCGAGGTGATCTACCCGAGCGTGTCGGCCGAGGCCGAGCCGCCGGTGAGCGTGGTGGACAAGGTGGTGGCCAAGAAAGGCACCCAGGCCGTGGCCGAGGAATACCTGAAGTACCTGTGGTCGCCAGAGGCTCAGGAGATCGCCGCGAACAACTACCTGCGCCCGCGTGACGCCACCGTACTGGCCAAGTACACCGACCGCTTCCCGAAAGTCGACTTCCTGTCGGTGGAGAAGACCTTCGGCGACTGGCGCACCGTGCAGAAGACCCACTTCAATGATGGTGGCGTGTTCGACCAGATCTATACCAACAAGTAACCAACGCCCCCTGTAGGAGCGGGCTTGTCCCGCGATGGCGTCAGCCCAAGCAATGATGTTGCCTGGTCTGACGCCATCGCGGGACAAGCCCGCTCCTACAGGAGTCCTGCCTCAGGCCTGCTGGCAGAACACCAGGGCTTTGAGGCCACCCTCCGGATCCGCATCCGGAAACTCCGGCGGATTCTCCAGCCGCTCGACGAACGCCAGCCCCGGCGCCTGCTCGGCCATCCCCTCGATGAGAAACTGCGGTCCGATCCCCGGGTCGTTGACGCAGGCCAGCACCGTGCCGCCTTCAGTCAACAACTCCGGCAAACGCCGAAGGATCTTGGCGTAGTCCTGAGTCAGCACGAAGCTGCCACGCTGGAAGGTCGGCGGGTCGATGATGATCAGGTCGTACGGCCCGTACTTGCGCACCTTGCCCCACGACTTGAACAGCTCATGCCCCAGGTACGCGACGCGCGAAGCGTCATGGCCGTTGAGCCGGTGGTTATCGCGGCCCCGGGACAGCGCCGACTTGGCCATGTCCAGGTTGACCACCTGCTCGGCGCCGCCGGCGATCGCCGCCACCGAAAAACCGCAGGTGTAGGCGAACAGGTTGAGCACGCGCTTGCCGGCCGCCTGCTCGCGCACCCAGCGTCGGCCATAGCGCATGTCGAGAAACAGGCCGTTGTTCTGGCGCACGCCCAGGTCGAGCAGGTACTTCAGGCCATCCTCGACCACCTCGCGCTGCTGGCACGGCGCGCCCCACAACCACTGGCCGGGGCTGTCCGGCAGGTAGCGGTGCTGCAGCAGGATGGCCTGGCCGGTCCACTGCGGGCGTTCGGCCAGCGCCATCAGCATGGCTTCAAGCTCTGCCAGCTGGCCCTCGGGCGGCTCGCGGAACAGCGCCACCAGCAGCACGCCATCGAGCCAGTCGACGGTGATCTGCTCGAGCCCCGGCCAGCAGCGGCCACGACCATGGAACAGGCGGCGGGTCTCCTGGGGGGCGGGATCGAGGGCGGCGAGCAGGTGCTGCTCAAGGGTGGCGATGGCTGGGCTCATGTCGGCTACGGTCAGGCAAAAGCGCCATTCTACCTGCTCGCGGCCGGGCCGGGCGGCCATCGATGAAGGGGATGAGAGGGTTTGCGGCACTTTTGTCGCTTTTTTCTTGCCGGGGCGCTGTGGATAGTGCGGCCATCCCTCCCTGAAACCGGATCACTGCCATGTCACCCCTGAAAGTCGAATTCTTCCACGATGTCGTCTGCGGCTGGTGCTTCGTCCTCGCCCCGCGCCTCAAGCAGCTGCAGGACGAACTCAACCTGGACATCCAGCACCGCAGCTTCATCCTGCAGACCAGCCGCGAGGCGATGGTCGAGCGCTTCGGCTCGATGCCCAAGGCCAAGGAAACCATCCTCAGCCACTGGCTGTCGTGCTCGCGCGCCGAGGACGTCAAGCGCATCAACATCGAAGCCATGCGCCAGCAGGACTTCGAATACCCCACCGGCCTGCTCGCCGGCCTCGCCTGCCAGACCGCCAAGGCGCTGGGCGGCAACGAAGGCCACGAGCGTATGTTCGACCGCCTGCAGGAAGCCCACCTGGTGCAGGCCCGCAACATTGGCGACCGCGCCACCGTGCTGGCGGTCGCCACCGAGGCCGGCTTCGACCCGCAGGCCTTCGCCACGGCATTCGACCAACAGGCCCCGCAAATGCTCGACGAAGAGCTGGCCCTGGGCCGCCGCCTGGGCATCAGCTCGGTACCCAGCCTGGTGATCGATGGCCGCTACCTGGTCCCCGGCGCCCTGAGCCTCGAGCAACTGCGCCAGACCTTCATCCAGGTCCGTGCCAACCAGAACCAGGCACAAGGAGCCGCACAATGAACAATCGCTACTGGATCGCCGCCGGCACCTCGCTGTCGCTACTGGCCATGGCCCTGCTGCCCGCCCCGGCGGTGATGGCCAACGACGCCCCCGCCGCCCAGGCCAACGCCACCCCGGTGGCGGTCGCCCGGGTGCAGTCCGGCCCCATGCCGCAGGTGCTCAGCGCCGTCGGCACCCTGGAGGCGGTGCACCAGGTCAATGTCTCGCCGGAAGTCGGCGGGCGCATCACCGCGCTGGAGTTCACCGCCGGCAAGGCCGTGGCCGCCGGCCAAGTGCTGGTCAAGCTCAACGACGCGCCCGAGCGCGGCGAGCTGGCCAAGCTGCAGGCCCAGGCCAAGAACGCCAAGCTGGCCCTGGAGCGCACGCGCAAGGTGCTGCCGCTGGCCTCCACCCAGGCCCAGCTCGACCAGGCCCAGGCCAACTACGACCAGTTGCTTGGCGAGATCGCCCAGGTCCAGGCGCAGATCGCGCAGAAGACCATCCGCGCCCCGTTCGCCGGCGTGCTGGGCATTCGCAAGGTCAACCTCGGCCAGTACGTCAGCCCCGGCGACAGCCTGGTGACCCTCACCGAGCTGTCGCGCCTGCATGTCAACTTCCCGCTGCCCGAGCAGTCCGCCGCCGCCCTGCAAGCGGGCCAGGCCATCACCCTCAAGGTCGACGCCTGGCCGCAGCAGCGCTTTGTCGCCGCGGTCACCACCCTGGAGCCGCAGATCGATCCGGGTGCCCGCTCCATGCAGGTGCAAGCGACCCTCGACAACCCCGGCCAGCAACTCAAGCCGGGCATGTTCGCCAACGTCAGCATCGAGCTGCCGAGCCACGCCGACGTGCTCAGCGTGCCGGAAACGGCGATCAGCTACAGCGCCTACGGCAACTCGCTGTACGTGCTGCGCGAGAAGGACGGCGCGCTGCGCGTGGAGCAGGTGTTCGTCAAGCTCGGCGCCCGCCGCGACGACCGTGTAGTGGTGCTCGACGCGCTGACACCGGGCGACCGCGTGGTGGTGTCCGGGCAGATCCGCCTGAGCAATGGCATGCCGGTGCGGGTCACCGACGACACCCTGGCCGCCAGCACCACGCGCAAGCCGGACCTGGCCCAGCAGTAATGGGTTTGCGTGCCACTGAAAAGGACCTGTAGCACCATGAAATTCACCGACCTGTTCATCCGCCGCCCGGTACTGACCCTGGTGGTCTGCGCGATGATCGTCATGCTTGGCCTGCTGGCGCTGCTGAACCTGCCGATCCGCCAGTACCCGCAGCTGGAAAGCGCGACCATCACCATCACCACCGAATACCCCGGCGCCCGCTCGCAGCTGATGCAGGGCTTCGTCACCCAACCCATCTCGCAAGCCGTGGCCTCGGTCGACGGCGTCGACTACCTGAGCTCGACCTCGACCCAGGGCAAGAGCGTCATCAGCGTGCGCCTGAAGCTCAACGCCGACTCCAACAAGGCCCTCACCGAGATCATGGCCGCCGTCAACCAGGTCAAGTACCGCCTGCCCGAAGGCGCCTACGACTCGGTGGTGGCCAAGTCCTCCGGTGAAGGCACGGCGGTGATCTACATCGGCTTCTCGAGCAAGGACATCGGCCTGCCGGCGATCACCGACTACATCTCGCGGGTGGTGCAGCCACGCGTGGCGGCCATCGACGGCGTCGCCGAGGCGCAGATCCTCGGCGGCCAGAAACTGGCCATGCGCCTGTGGCTGGACCCGGCGCGCATGGCCGCGCGCAACCTGTCGGCCAGCGACGTGGCCGAGGCCATACGCCAGAACAACTTCCAGGCCGCCCCCGGGCAGACCAAGGGCCAGTACGTCTCGGCCAACATCAACATCAACACCGACCTGACCAGCGTCGACCAGTTCCGCCAGATGGTGGTGCGCCGCGACGGCGACACGCTGATCCGCCTGAGCGACATCGGCACCGCCGAGCTCGGCGCCACCTCCTACGACACCAGCGGCATCATGGACGGCGAGCCGGCGGTGTTCATCGGCCTGCACGCCACCCCCGCCGGCAATCCGCTGACCATCGTCGGCGCGGTGCAGGAGATGATGCCGCAGATCCGCGAGACCATGCCGCCGGGCATGACCGCCAACATCGTGTTCGAAGTGGCGCGCTTCATCCAGGCGTCCATCGACGAGGTGGTCAAGACCCTGGTCGAGGCCGTGGTGATCGTCGCCGTGGTGATCTTCCTGTTCCTCGGCTCGCTGCGCAGCGTGCTGATCCCGCTGGTGACCATCCCGCTGTCGCTGATCGGCGCGGCGGCGATCATGAGTCTGTTCGGTTTCAGTATCAACCTGCTGACCTTGCTGTCGATGGTCCTGGCCATCGGCCTGGTGGTGGACGACGCCATCGTCGTGGTGGAGAACGTCCACCGCCATATCGAGGAAGGCAAGTCGCCCTTGCAGGCGGCGCTGGTCGGCGCCCGCGAGATCGCCGGCCCGGTGATCGCCATGACCCTGACCCTGGCCGCGGTGTACGCACCCATCGGCCTGATGGGCGGGCTCACCGGCGCGCTGTTCAAGGAGTTCGCCTTCACCCTCGCCGGCGCCGTGGTGGTGTCCGGCGTGGTGGCGCTGACCCTGTCGCCGGTGATGAGCGCCTTCCTGCTCAACCGCCAGGCCAGCGAAGGGCCGATGGCCCGTGGCGCCGAGCGCTTCTTCCAGTGGCTGGGCAAGGGTTACGGGCGTGTGCTGGACGTGTCCCTGCACCACCGCTGGCTGACCCTGGCGATTGCCGCGGCGGTGTTCGTCAGCCTGCCGATCCTCTACCTCGGCGCCCAGCGCGAACTGGCGCCGGTCGAGGACCAGGCCCAGGTGCTGGCAGTGGCCAAGGCGCCGCAGTACGCCAACATCGACTACACCGAGATGTACGCGCACCGCATGGACCGCCTGTTCGCCACCTTCCCGGAAACCGACATCACCTGGGTGGTCAACGGCAACGACGGCCCGCGCACCGCGTTCGGCGGCGCCAACCTGAGCACCTGGGAAAAGCGCCAGCGCAGCGCCGACCAACTGCAGGCCGAGATCCAGAAAGCCGTCGGCGAGATCGAGGGCGTGGCCATCTTCGCCTTCCAGCTGCCGCCGCTGCCCGGCTCCACCGGCGGCCTGCCGGTGCAGATGGTGATCCAGAGCTCCCAGGACCACCGCGTGGTGTTCGATTCCATGGACAAGATCAAGCAAGCGGCCATGGCCAGCGGCCTGTTCGCCGTGGTCGACTCCGACCTGGACTTCAACAGCCCGCTGGTCAACATCAACATCGACCGCAGCAAGGCCAACGACCTGGGCATCAGCATGCAGGCCATCGGCGACGCCCTGGCGGTGCTGGTAGGCGAGAACTACGTCAACCGCTTCGCCCTCGACGGCCGTTCCTACGATGTGATCCCGCAGGTGGCACGGGCCCAGCGCCTGTCGGCGGAAATGTTGGTCGGCCAGTACGTCAAGGCCGCCAACGGCGCCCAGGTGCCGCTGTCGACCCTGGTCAGCTTCGACATGTCGATCGAGCCCAACAAGCTGACCCAGTTCAACCAGCTCAACTCCGCCACCCTGCAGGCGGTGCCGGCACCGGGCGTGAGCATCGGCGACGCGGTGCAGTTCCTCGCCGCCCAGGCCAATGCCCTGCCCACCGGCTTCAGCCATGACTGGCTGTCCGATGCGCGCCAGTTCGTCCAGGAAGGCAGCGCCCTGGTGGTGACGTTCATCTTCGCCATCCTGGTCATCTACCTGGTGCTGGCGGCGCAGTTCGAAAGCCTGCGCGACCCGCTGGTGATCCTGGTCAGCGTGCCGATGTCGGTGTGCGGCGCGCTGATCCCGCTGTACCTGGGCTACGCCACGGTGAACATCTACACGCAGATCGGCCTGGTGACCCTGGTCGGCCTGATCAGCAAGCACGGCATCCTCATGGTCGAGTTCGCCAACGAACTGCAGCAGGCCGACCAGCTCGACCGCCGCACGGCCATCGAACGCGCCGCGCAGATTCGCCTGCGGCCGATCCTGATGACCACCGCGGCCATGGTGGTGGGCCTGGTCCCGCTGCTGCTGGCCAGCGGCGCCGGTGCCCACAGCCGCTTCAGCCTGGGCCTGGTGATCGTCATCGGCATGCTGGTCGGCACGCTGTTCACCCTGTTCATCCTGCCCACCGTGTACTCGCTGCTGGCCAAGGACCACCGCGCCAGCGAAGACCCACGCCTGCAGGAACTGGCCGCCTACACCCAGCCGGCCTGACCCCTTCGCCCGCCCTCCCCTGTGGCAGCCGTGATCGGCTGCCCCTGGGAGCGGCCGGCCCGAATTAAGAGAAACGACATGCTACGTAAGACCCTTCTGCCCCTGCTGCTCCTGGCGCCCCTGGCCCAGGCCGTTGCCGCCGAGCGTGCGACGCTGATGTCGGTGTACGCCCAGGTGGTCGAGCACAACAGCGACATGGCCGCCGCCCGCGAGAACTACCTGGCCCGCCGCGAGGCCGTGCCCCTGGCCCGCGCCCGCCTGCTGCCGCAGGTGGCCCTGGATGCCGAGGCCGGCGACGTGCGCAGCGACCGCCGCCAGGTCGAGCAGCGCAGCGGCAGCCTGTACCGCCTGAGCCTCGACCAGCCGTTGTTCGACCTCAGCCGCTGGTTCGACTTCAAGGCCGCGCAGTCCGAGAACGAACAGGCCGAACTGGACTTCTCGGCGTTCCAGCAACAGCTGATCCTCGACACCGCCAGCAGCTACTTCGACACCCTGCTGGCCGAGGACAACCTGGCCACCGCCAAGGCCGAGCTGCGCGCCTTCGACCGCCAGTTGCAGCAGACCCGGCTGAGCTATGACGCCGGCCTGTCCGACCAGAACGACATGCTCTCGGCCCAGGCCAGCTTCGACCGCGCCAGCGCCAACCTGATCGACAGCCAGCGCCGCAGCGAAGACGCCTACCAGGCGCTGATGCGCCTGACCGGCCAGGCGCAACCGGCATTGGCCGGGATCCGCCACAGCCTGCCGGTGCAGGCGCCGGTGCCCGAGCGCGCCGACGCCTGGGTCGAGCAGGCCATGGCGCAGAACCTGCGCCTGCGCGCCAGCCAGGCCGCCGTCAGCCAGGCCGGCCAGACCCTGCGCAGCAGCAAGGCCGATCACCTGCCGACCTTCAACCTGGCCATGGGCTACGCCGAGGGCGACAGCGACCTGATGGACTCCAGCGCGCACTTCGGCCAGCGCCCCGGCAACCAGCGCGACAGCTCGGTGATGGTGCAGATGAAGCTGCCGCTGTTCAGCGGCGGTGGCACCAGCGCGCGGGTGCGCCAGGCCACCCATGAGCTGGCGCGCACCGAGTACGGCCGCACCAGCCTCGAGCGCGAGGTGCTGGAAGGTTCGCGCAACGCCTTCCGCGCGGTGGTCAGCGATGTCGAGCAGGTGCGGGCGCGACGCCAGAGCATTGTCTCCAGCCAGGGCTCGTTGCGGGCCACCGAGGCGGGGTATGAGGTGGGCAGCCGCAACATCGTCGATATCCTCGATGCGCAGCGCGACCTGTACAACGCGGTGCGCGACTACAACGTCTCGCGCTATGCGTACATCGTCGACAGCCTGCGGCTCAAGCAGCAGGCCGGCAGCCTGAGCCCGGATGACCTGCGCGAGCTGGCGGGGTATCTGAAGCTGGATTACGAGCCGGAGCGGGACTTCCTGCCGAGTGATCTGCGGGGTTGACTGGGAGCACTGCCCAGTTCGATCTTTCACACGAAGTAGGTGGCCGCCGTACGCGGGGTGAGAAACCGACGCACTGAAGCCGGCCAGACCAAAGTCTGCCCGCGTACGGCAACCATGAAACATTGACCTGGCAGCGCCCGAATCGCGGGGCAAGCCCGCTCCCACGACAGCACTTTGGAGCGAGAAACAAATGGTGGCAGCCGTGCACGGGGTGAGAAACCGAGGCGCAAGAAAAACTCGGCCAGACCGAAGTCTGCCCGGGCACGGCTGCCATAACTGGATTGCCGATACTTTACGCCTCGGGTTCTCACGCCCGGTCACCTGGTGTGGCGACCCAGTGAAGTTATCCGTGGGGTATTTCCCCGACAACGCGGCGGCTTCCGGCAAGCGCGTAGGGTAGATCCCAAGCTTTGCTGGCTGAAGCATTTGGTTTCAGGTTCGGAAAGATCTGACAGTCTTCGAGATGGCTGGGGGGCTGCCGCTTAGGGCGCAAAGTACCAGCGTGGGGGGGGGGGGGGGGGGGGGGGGGGGGGGGGGGGGGG